>NZ_PIJG01000014.1:0-53226 GCF_002809955.1 Geobacillus sp. Manikaran-105 | reverse complement strand
GTGAGCCATGGAGGACTCGAACCTCCGACCCTCTGATTAAAAGTCAGATGCTCTACCTACTGAGCTAATGGCTCATGAGTTGGATAACACCCTAGGATATTGATGTCCCTTCCTCTGCTAGCGTATTCGAAGATGCAAGATGCGTCGGGACAACTCGCAGCAAACTCGATGATGCATCGCTCGTTGCTCTACCTACTGAGCTAATGGCTCATGGTTAGGATAACACTCTAAGCTTCATTTCACTCTACCTGCCCCTTCCTCTACAAGCTTATTCGAAGAAGTCAAGTGCGTCGGGGCAACTCGCAGCGAACTCGAAGATGCAACGCTCGTTACTGAGCTAATGGCTCATGGTATATAAATGGTGGAGGATGACGGGATCGAACCGCCGACCCCTTGCTTGTAAGGCAAGTGCTCTCCCAGCTGAGCTAATCCTCCACGCTGTTGCCTAGCGACGACCTACTCTCGCAGGGGCGCTGGCCCCAACTACCATCGGCGCTGGAGGGCTTAACTTCCGTGTTCGGGATGGGAACGGGTGTTTCCCCTCCGCTATCATCACTAGGCAGTCAACAGAACAGACAAGTTACATTATAATCAAATTTGTTTGCTTGTCAATATCCTTTTGTGCGTCATTATTGACGTCTCACGTGCTATCATAATATAACACACTGAAGAAAGCTTGTCAACTCATTTCGTTTTTTGTTTTGTTCTCAAAAACAACATTGCTCATTATATACATTCTATGACTAAAAGTCAATCGTCGAACGAAAATTAGCGTTGGTACGTGTTATAGGCAAATGCGAGTGGTGTATGATGCAAATATGATTTGCCAAGACGATAGTAATGATCAACGATTTTCCGGTTTAGATCTTTCCATTTGTCTAGGACGGGCGGCAAATTGAGAAACTTTGCAACACTATAACTTCGTTCCTTTCGATTTCTCAAAAACCAAACGAATCCGTTGTTTTTCACCGGCCTTCTTAGGGGCTGGCAGCAGCCGGCTTTTTCTTGAATCGAGTTCTCATAACAAACTGTCCCCTGCCGTTGTTCGCAACAGGGGACGATCGTGGTTATTTATGGCGCATTTGCGGGAAGAGCAATACATCGCGAATGGACGGTGAATTGGTCAAAAGCATGACTAACCGGTCGACCCCGATCCCGAGTCCGCCCGTCGGCGGCATGCCGTATTCGAGCGCTTCGAGGAAATCTTCGTCCATTTCGTGCGCTTCATCGTTTCCTTGTTCGCGCTCCTTCAGCTGCTCCTCAAACCGTTGACGCTGATCGATCGGGTCGTTTAGTTCCGTAAAGGCGTTCGCATGTTCGCGCCCGACGATGAACAGCTCAAACCGATCGGTAAAGCGCGGGTCGTCTGGGTTTTTCTTGGCTAATGGCGAGATTTCGACCGGGTGGCCGTAAATGAACGTCGGCTGGATCAGTTTATCCTCTACTTTTTGTTCAAAAAATTCATTGACGATATGGCCGAACGTCATGTGCGGCGCGACTTCGACACCGTGTTCTTTGGCCAGCTCCCGCGCCTCTTCGTCGCTCATCTGCCGCCAGAAATCGACGCCGACATATTCCTTGATCGCATCGACCATATGGAGGCGCCGCCATTCAGGCGTCAAGTCGACAAGATGTTCGCCGTACTGGATTTTTGTTGTGCCAAGCACTTCCGTGGCAATATGAGCGATCAAGTTCTCCGTTAATTTCATGATATCGCGGAAGTCGGCATACGCCTCGTACAATTCGAGCATCGTAAACTCCGGGTTATGGCGGGTGGAAATGCCTTCATTCCGGAAAACGCGCCCGATTTCATACACTTTTTCCAAGCCGCCGACGATGAGCCGTTTCAAATGCAGCTCGATGGCGATCCGCATATACAGCGTCATATCGAGCGCATTATGATGCGTAATGAACGGGCGCGCCGCCGCACCGCCTGCTACGGCGTGCATCATCGGTGTTTCGACTTCCAAGTAGCCATGGCTGTCAAGATAGCGGCGCATCGATTGAATAATGAGACTGCGGGTGATGAACGTCTTTTTGCTCTCCGGATTCATAATTAAATCGAGGTAGCGTTGGCGGTAGCGCTGCTCGATATCTTTTAAGCCGTGGTATTTTTCCGGCAGCGGACGCAGCGCTTTTGTTAAAAATTCATACGACGATACTTTGATCGAAAGTTCGCCGACCTTTGTTTTAAACATCGTGCCGCGCACGCCGACGATGTCGCCGAGGTCGGAGATTTTAAACAGCTCGTATTGCTGTTCGCCAACATCGTCTTGGCGGACGTAAATTTGAATTTGTCCCGTCACGTCCTGGATGTGAGCAAAGCCCGCTTTTCCCTTGCCTCTCTTTGTCATGATGCGGCCGGCGACGGCGACTTCGATTTGTTGCTCTTCGAGTTCCTCTTTTGACAAATCTCCGTACAGTTCAAACAGCTCTTCCGCTTTATGCGTGCGCTCGAACCGTTTGCCAAACGGATCGACACCCAATTCCTCAATTTTTTTCAGCTTTTCCCTGCGGACGCGCAGTTGGTCGTTCAATTCTTCATGGCTCATACCTCATTCACTCCATTTAGCGATTTTTTACGAAAAATACTGCCAGCACCCGCTGGCAGTCTTCCGCTGCATGAACGTCATCTCCGTTGTGTGAACTACCCGCCACCTACGCTTCGCTTAGAGGTGGAGGCTTCAAGCGACTTGTGCGTGTTCGCCGAACGGTAAGCCACACACCAGAACCCTTTACGCTTCCCTTCGTTCCGAAGGTGTCCGTTCTAGCCATATTCTATCCTATTCGTTGGCTAACGCCAAACGACATTCATCTCCCACTTACTCACTGGGTTACACCCTTCGCGTTCCTTGAGGTGGGAGACTTCTTTCCGAAATCCGTTAAACGGCTTCGGCGTTCGCCGCCCGGCTTTCCGCTTCTTCGGCGACTTGAAGCAAGAGCGCGGCCAATTCGTCCCGCGTCTCGCACTCGTTGATGGCGTTGCGGATTTTCGCCGCCCCGCGGATGCCTTTTAAATACCAAGCCGCGTGCTTGCGCATTTCTTTCACCGCAATATCCTCGCCTTTAAGGGCGATCAGACGGTCCAAGTGCAGCAGGCAGACATCGATTTTTTCCCTTGGGGTCGGTTCGGGAATGAGCTCCCCTGTTTCTAAATAGCGGACCGTGCGATAAATCATCCACGGGTTGCCGAGCGCCGCCCGCCCGATCATCACGCCGTCAACCCCAGTTTCTTCGAGCATCCGCTTGGCATCCTGCGGCGTTTTGACATCACCGTTTCCGATGACTGGAATGTTGACGGCCTCTTTGACTTGCTTAATGATATCCCAATTCGCCTTCCCTTCATACATTTGCACCCTTGTCCGTCCATGGACGGCGACGGCTTTGCCGCCGGCGCGTTCGACCGCTTGGGCGTTTTCAACGGCGTAAATATGTTGGTCATCCCAACCGATTCGCATCTTGACCGTGACGGGTTTTTCGACGGCGTCGACAATGGCGGCGACGACATCGTAAATTTTGTTCGGGTCGAGGAGCCATTTCGCTCCGGCATCGCAATTCGTAATTTTCGGCACTGGGCAGCCCATGTTGATGTCGATAATATCGGCATTTGTATTTTTGTCGACAAATTTCGCTGCTTTGACAAGTGTTTCCTTTTCACCGCCGAAAATTTGCAAGCTGAGCGGCTTTTCGCGTTCGTCGATATAGAGCATATTTAACGTCTTTTCATTGTTGTATACGATTCCTTTATCGCTCACCATCTCTGCGCATACAAGACCGGCGCCGAACTCCTTTACGGTCAGGCGGAAAGCCGAATTGCACACGCCTGCCATCGGCGCAAGGACGACACGGTTTTGAATTTCCACATCACCAATGCGAAACATAAAAACGCCTCCTTTCTACCTGTTTGATTCGAACTTTGGCGGTGCCAGCTCCTCAACCGATACGTTCAGCCGCTCGGCGATCTGTCCGACAAGCGTGTCGGACGGCATCCGGTTCCCCCGTTCAATTTCGCCGAGAATCGAAACGGAAATGCCGAGTTCCTTGGCCAACTTTTCTTGTGTATATCCTTTCAGCTTTCGAAAAGCGCGAATACGTCTTCCCCATCTTTCTGCTTCCATACACGAACTCCTTTTTTGTCGGGTAGTCGGTCAATAATGTCTGCTAACGGTTCCGAAACGTTCGGTATTGTCAAATGGGAATTGATCTCGAGCAACGGGATTAAAACAAACGCCCGCTCCGCCATGCGCGGATGCGGAATGACAAGTCGCTCTGTTTCAATATTTTCATGATTGTACAACAAAATGTCAAGGTCTAACGTGCGCGGCCCCCAGCGAGTTTCCCTTTTCCTGCCAAATTCCTGTTCGATTTGTTGCGTCACGTCAAACAAAGCAAATGGCGACAAAGCGGTCGCCACCTCAATCACCATGTTTAAAAACTTGTCTTGGTTGACGTAACCGACCGGGTCGGTTTCATAGATGGACGAACCCGATGTGACAAAAATTCCCTTATGGCGATGAAGCGCCGCGACGGCTGAACGCAAATAGTACGCACGATCTCCAAGGTTGGAACCTAAAGCAATATACGCAATGTTTTCCATCTTACCGCCCCCTGTAGATTTCAACGGCGACATGCTGATAATGGCCGCGAATGGGCGGATTCGGCTTGATTACTTTCACCGTGCACCGCTGAACGGCGGGGAAAGCGGCAAGCAGCTCATCCGCGATCGCCTCGGCAACCGCTTCGATCAAGGCGAGCGTCCTCTCTTCCACGATCGTCCGACAGCGCTCGTATACTTCCGCATAGTTCACCGTATGCTCGAGACGGTCGCTCCGGCCGGCTGGGCGCAAGTCGAGCTCAAGGGCCACATCGACCAAAAACCGCTGGCCGAGGACGTTTTCTTCTCGGAGCACTCCGTGATAACCGTAAAATTCCATACCTTGAATATAAATTTTATCGATGGCCGCTCTCTCCTTTCCCGAGCATCGCATCCATCATTTTCGCCATGCGGGCGATCGGCAATACGTCATGGACGCGGACGATATGCGCCCCCTTCACGATGCCAAGGCAAACCGTCGCCCCCGTTCCTTCGACCCGCTCCTCAACCGGCACATCGAGCACATGGCCGATAAACCGTTTGCGCGATGTGCCAAGCAAAAGTGGGTATCCCAAAGCAGCAAACTCATCGAGACGCCGCATCACTTCCAGGTTATGTTCAACCGTTTTGGCAAATCCGATCCCCGGATCTACAATAATGTTTTCCTCTTTTACTCCCGCCTGTTTGACAATACGGATGCTCTCCTTCAAGTCGGCGATCATGTCGGAAATGAGATCGCGGTATGCCATATCGTGACGGTTGTGCATTAAAATGATCGGCACTCCGTACGAAGCGGCGACGTGGGCCATATCCGGATCGGCTTTGGCGCCCCAAACGTCGTTGATGATATACGCTCCCGCTTCAATGGCCTGCCTTGCGACCTCGGCTTTATACGTGTCGACGGAAATCGGCACGTCCACCGCATCGGCGATCGCTTTGACTGCCGGAATGACGCGCTGTAGCTCTTCATCAAGCGGCACTGGATCCGCCCCCGGACGAGTTGATTCACCGCCGATGTCAATGATGTCGGCTCCTTCCGCCACGAGCCGTTTCGCATGCTCGACCGCTTTTTCCACTTCATAAAACCGGCCGCCGTCGGAAAACGAGTCAGGCGTCACATTGACAATGCCCATGATCAACGTTTTTTGGCGCAAATCCAGCTCATGCCCGCGGCATTTTAATACAAAGGAACGCGTCATCGTTGCCATCATTCGTTCATCCTTTCTTTCAGTTCGTTCCTCGTCCATAATGTATCGGTAAAGCGGCGGTAATGATGTTGCAGCGAACAGGTCACCGGGCCATGTTTTCCGCTATAAGAGCGGCGGCCGATGCGGTGAAGCGGCACAATTTCCTGCAGTGAATTCGTAATAAAGACCTCATCAGCCTCCTGCAAATGGGACAGGGGATACGCTCCCTCTTTAATCGGGATATGAAGCCGTTCGAGCAAGGCGATGACGAACTGCCTCGTAACGCCGTTTAATATGCCAACAGACGGCGCCGGGGTGTAGACAACGCCGTCCTTGACCCAAAAAATATTCGAAACGATTCCCTCGGCTACTTGCCCGTCCCGATTTAAAAAAATGCCTTCCACATCCACACGGCGGCCAAGCTCCCACTTTCCAATTATATTGTTTAAATAATGATGCGATTTTAACCGTTCATCGCCTTCAGGGCTGTTCCGCCTCGTTGTTAAAACGACCCCTTCTTTCCCTTCTGGAGGGGCGGATGGCGGCAGCGGCTTCATATAGACGATGACGGTCGGGTTTCGGTAACGTTCGATCGGCAAGCCGAGATCGCCGACCCCGGCCGATACATTGAAGCGCACATAAGCGTCGCGCAAGCCATTGGCCTCGAGCAACTGCTCGATGATCGCCACCGCTTCGGCGCGGCCGAACTGCCTTTCGATGTGAAGCTCAGACAGCCCTTTGTTCAATCGGGCCAAATGATCGTCAAGCAAAAAAGGGTGGCCGCTATACGTGCGGAATGTTTCAAATAAGCCAAGCCCATATAAAAAGCCGTGATCAAACGCTGATAACTGCGCTTCTTCGCGCGGAACGACCGCGCCGTTGATATACACGTACATGACTGTCACGCCTTTTTATACGTGTTGATAAAGTTTTTCAACAGTTGCATCCCATGGCTGGTCATAATCGACTCCGGGTGGAACTGTACTCCTTCGATTGGCAATGTTTTATGGCGAATGGCCATCACTTCGTCTTCGTCCGTCCAAGCCGACACGATGAAACAGTCTGGAAGCGTCTCTTTCTCAACGATAAGGGAATGGTAGCGCGTCGCTGTAAACGGGCTTGGCACGCCGCGGAAAATCGTTTCCCCGTCATGGTAAACGGACGACGTTTTCCCGTGCATCAGCCTTGGGGCACGGATGACGCGGCCGCCAAACGCCTGGGCGATCGCCTGATGGCCGAGGCAGACGCCAAAAATCGGGATGCGGCCGGCGAAGCGATCGATAACGGCCAAGCTGATTCCCGCCTCATTCGGTGTACATGGGCCGGGGGAAATCATGATAAAATCGGGATGAAGCCGCTCAATCTCGTCCACCGTAATTTCGTCGTTCCGCTTTACGAGCAGCTCTTCGCCTAAAACCCCTAAATATTGCACCAAATTGTACGTAAACGAATCATAGTTATCGATCATGACGATCATCCTTCTCACCTCATGCTCTGAAATAAAGTCTCTGCTTCGCTCAGCTCTTTCGCCTTCCAGAGGGCAGCGGCTTTTTTCAAACATTCTTTGTACTCGTGCTCCGGGTTGGAATCGATGACAATGCCTGCGCCTGCTTGCACATGGGCCAGCCCGTTTTTCACAACCATCGTGCGGATGGCGATGTTTAGCTCCATATTCCCTTGAAAATCGATCCAGCCGATCGAACCGGTGTACAAACCGCGGCGAACCGGCTCCAATTCTTCGATGATTTCCATCGTCCGCACTTTCGGAGCACCGGTGATCGTTCCGCCGGGAAACATCGCACGAATAACAGAAAACGCATCATGTTCCGGAGCCATGATGCCGGATACGTGGGAAACAATATGCATCACATGCGAATACTTTTCCACCGTCATCCACTCATCGACACGCACCGTCCCATAGACACAGACACGCCCAAGGTCATTCCGCTCAAGATCAACGAGCATGGCGTGCTCGGCCCGCTCTTTTTCGCTGGCTAGCAGTTTGCGGGCGATTTGCCCGTCTTCCGCTTCCGTGCGTCCGCGCGAGCGGGTTCCGGCTATCGGGCGTGTTTCCAGCCGTTCTCCCTGCTTGCGGACGAGCAGCTCCGGCGAACCGCTGACAATTTGACATTCAGGGGTATGCACATACGCCATGTACGGCGACGGGTTAATGGTCCGCAGTTGTTTGTACACAGCGAACGGGTGGGTCAACAGCGGACGGGACTGGCGCACCGACAAATTGACTTGGAACACATCGCCCGCTGCAATATAATGTTGAACGCGGCGGACCGCTTCCATAAACTGCTCCTTTGTCATGGAAACCGATGGACAAGCCGATGAGACAACGGACGGCCAAACCGGCGGGCTGCTTCGCTCTTCAAGCCACAGCCGTTCATACATCTCCAACCGCCGCTCCGCTTCTCCTTCTTCCCCTTCATCTGCATAAGCGAGCAAATGAAGGCGATCGGTTTGATGATCGTAAATCGCCACATCGTCAAATACAAAAAACTGCATAGACGGCAGCTGCAAATCATCTACAGCCAGCGATGGAAGCCGTTCGATATAACGAGCGGCGTCATAGCTGATATAGCCGACCAACCCGCCTTGGCACGGGAGCGGCTCCCCCTCCCCCGGCGCCACACGTTGTGAAAACCATTGCTGCAGCAACTCGAGCGGCGGCCCGTTCAGCACCGTTTCTTTTCCACGATAGATAATGGACAGCTGATGCCCGGCGGCACGAATGATCCCGCTCGGATTGAGGCCGATGATGCTGTATCTTCCCCCTTGTCCGCTCTCCAGCAACACGTGGTGCCGCCGGCCGTATGCCAGTTGCTCATACTGATAAAACCAATCCCGCCCGCTGTAATGAATGGTCCGCTTCAGCCGCCTTCGTCTTTGTTTCATCACAGCCAACCCCTTTACGACGCTCATCATTATCCTTATTGTACAATGAGTCGGCGCTCATATCACCCATAAACATAAAAAAGTTCGACAGGGTCACCCCTGCCGAAAGTAAAGCTGCTTAGTCTTCGAATTGGTAAAGCGGCGTGCTCAAATAGCGCTCCCCATTGCTCGGGATGATGGCAAGCACTTTTTTCCCTTTGCCGAGCTCTTTCGCCACCTTCAACGCCGCATGAATGGCAGCGCCGGACGAAATGCCGCCAAGGATGCCTTCTTTGCGGGCGGCGCGGCGGGCAGCCGCAAACGCTTCGTCGGTTGTGACGGTAATGACTTCATCGTAAATGCTTGTATCCAAAATATCCGGGATAAATCCGGCTCCGATTCCTTGAATTTTATGCGGGCCCGGTTTGCCGCCCGACAAGACCGGCGAATCAGCCGGCTCAACCGCATAAATTTTAATGTTTGGATACGCTTCACGCAACACTTTGCCGGCGCCTGTGATCGTTCCGCCCGTCCCGATGCCGGCCACAAACGCGTCAAGCTGGTCGCCCATTTGTTCGACGATTTCTTTGCCCGTTGTCAAACGATGAATTTCCGGGTTGGCTTCGTTTTTGAATTGCTGCGGCATAAAATAGCCATGCTCGCGAACGAGCTCTTCCGCTTTTTCGATCGCACCACGCATTCCTTGAGCGCCCGGCGTGAGCACCAGCTCAGCTCCATACGCCCGCAACAGGTTGCGGCGCTCTAAGCTCATCGTATCCGGCATGACCAACACTGCTTTGTATCCTTTCGCCGCCGCGACCATTGCCAGCCCGATTCCGGTGTTGCCGCTTGTCGGTTCGACGATCGTATCGCCTGGCTTCAGTTTCCCTTCTTTTTCCGCCGCCTCAATCATCGCCAATGCAATCCGGTCTTTGACGCTGCTGCCCGGGTTCATGAACTCCAATTTTACATAAACATCAGCGCTGTCCTCATCGACGATACGATTTAATTTCACGGCTGGTGTATCGCCGATCAGTTCCGTTACAGAATTGACTGTGCGTGCCATGGTTCCACCCCTAATCCCGATTAATTTTATCGAATTTATTTCCAATGTATCAGCTATTAGTGAAATTGTCAATCATTTTCGCGTTTTCACCGTTTTTCGGCAAGTTGCTTCAGCTGTTCGAGCTCTTCTTTCGCAAAATGGTATGTTTCATTGCAAAAATGGCATGACGCTTCCGCCTGCCCTTCCTTGTCGATGATATCTTGAATCTCCCCTGGCCCCAGGCTGATGAGCGCATCCGCGATCCGCTCGCGCGAACAGCGGCAGACAAATGACACCGGCATCGTCTCCAACACCCGGACGCCGCCGCCTAATTGTTCCAATATTTGCTCCGGTGTTAGGCCGTTTTCAATCATGCGCGACACAGGCGGAATTTGTTTCAACCGCTCCTCAATGCGGCTGATCGTTTGTTCTTCCGTTCCAGGCATCAATTGAATGATAAACCCTCCCGCGGCCCGGATCGTGTAATCGGGGTTGACGAGCACGCCGACGCCGACGGACGACGGGATTTGCTCGGAAGAAGCGAAATAATAGGTGAAATCCTCACCGAGCTCCCCCGAGATGATCGGCACTTGACCGGTGAAAAAGTCGCGCAGCCCGAGGTCTTTGACGACCGTCAGCATCCCGTTTTTGCCGACCGCCCGCGCGACATCGAGTTTCCCGTGTTCATTCAGCTCGAAATGCACGTGCGGATTGGTCACATAGCCGCGCACTTCCCCTTTGGCATTGCTGTCGATTAAAATCGTGCCGATCGGCCCGCCGCCATCAATTTTGATGGTCAACGTTTCATCCCCTTTTAACATTGCTCCCATCATAACGCCGGCCGTCAGCGCCCGTCCGAGCGCCGCCGAGGCGGTCGGCCACGTTTGATGGCGGCGCTGCGCTTCCGCCACCGTCTCCGTCGTCCTTGCCGCATACGCCCTCACCTGTCCGTCATAGGCGAGCGCTTTGACTAAGTAATCTCCCATCTTCACCAAACCCTTCATCCTTTTTTCTCGGTGTTTTTCTCGTACAACAATTTTAAGCCTGTCAGCGTCAAAAACGGATCCACGACATCGATCACGTCCGATTCGCCGGCAATGAGAGGCGCAAGGCCGCCAGTGGCGATGACTTTCGGCGGAACTTTGCTTTTCGCCTTCATGCGCGACACGATGCCTTCCACTTGTCCAACATATCCGTATAAAATGCCGGCCTGCATGGCGCTGACTGTATTTTTGCCGATGATATCGTCCGGACGGGCGATTTCAATGCGCGGCAATTTTGCTGCCCGCGCAAACAGCGCCTCCGTCGAAATCATAATTCCCGGGGCAATAGCCCCTCCCATATATTGTTTATGTTCGTTAATATAACAATACGTCGTCGCCGTGCCAAAATCGACAATAATGAGCGGGCTGCCGTACAAATGGATGCCCGCGACCGCATTGACGATCCGGTCGGCGCCCACTTCGCGCGGATTATCGTATTTAATGTCCAGCCCGGTTTTAATGCCCGGTCCGACAACGAGCGGCTTTACGTGGAAATATTTTAAGCACATGCGTTCAAGGGCAAACATAATCGGCGGCACAACCGAAGAAATGATGATGCCGCGGATGTCGGAAAACTGCAAGCCGACATGGCTCAAGAGCGCCTTGATGGTCATGCCATACTCGTCTTCCGTTTTCGCCCGGCTCGTCTCGATGCGCCAATGGTGTTTTAATTCATCGCCGTCATAAACCCCCAACACGGTATTGGTGTTGCCGACGTCCAACACAAAAATCATGGCCTCATTCCCCACTTTTCTTCAATAAGTTCCTTTCTCTATCATATCATACTTGACTTTCCCGCGGAAAAAAACAGCGCCAACCTACGGGGCCGCGGCTAAAAAAAAGATGCCTCTGAATAGAGACATCGATTACTCCTCTTTCTTTTGAATATTGATTTTCACGTCGATGTCGCCCTTGCCTGCTTCATCGCGGCCTTTGCGGTCGGGCGGCAGCGTGCCGTGCTCAAATAAATGTTTAATTTGTTCCGCATCAAGCGTTTCGACTTCCAACAACGTTGTGGCGATTAGATCCAGTTTGTCACGGTGCTGCGTTAAAATCTGCTTCGCCTTTTCGTAGCACTCTTTAATGATGCGCTGGATTTCCAAGTCAATTTCGTAAGCAATTTTATCGCTGTAATTTTGCTCATTATGCAAGTCGCGTCCTAAAAACACTTGCCCGCTCGGTTGGCCGAATTGCAGCGGACCAAGCTTTTCGCTCATGCCGAACTCCATCACCATCCGGCGCGCGATGTTTGTCGCCCGCTGAAAATCGTTGTGGGCCCCCGTGCTCACTTCGTTGAACACGATTTCCTCGGCGACGCGCCCGCCGAGCAGGCCGGTGATTTTATCCATTAATTCGGCTTTCGTCATAAAGTACCGGTCTTCTTTCGGCAGCATGACCGCATAGCCTCCGGCTTGGCCGCGCGGAACGATCGTCACTTTATGCACCATTTCCGCGTCGGCAAGCACCATGCCGATGACCGTATGCCCAGCTTCGTGAAACGCGACGATCCGCCGCTCTTTTTCCGAAATGACGCGGCTTTTTTTCGCCGGTCCGGCAATGACGCGGTCGGTCGCCTCGTCGATGTCGCTCATGTCGATTTTCTTTTTGTTGCGGCGCGCTGCAACGAGCGCCGCCTCGTTCAACAAGTTTTCCAAATCGGCGCCGGAAAATCCCGGCGTGCGCATGGCGATCGCCTTCAAATCAACCGACTCATCGAGCGGCTTGTTGCGGGCATGCACGCGCAACACCGCTTCGCGCCCTTTCACATCCGGCCGGTCGACGGTAATCTGCCGGTCGAAGCGGCCCGGGCGCAACAGCGCCGGGTCTAAAATGTCCGGCCGGTTTGTTGCCGCAATAATGATGATGCCTTCATTGCCGTTAAAACCGTCCATTTCCACAAGCAGCTGGTTGAGCGTCTGCTCCCTCTCATCATGGCCGCCGCCAAGGCCGGCGCCGCGCTGGCGGCCGACGGCGTCAATCTCGTCGATGAAAATGATGCACGGTGCGTTCTTTTTCGCTGTTTCAAACAAGTCGCGCACGCGCGAAGCGCCAACCCCAACGAACATTTCTACGAAATCCGACCCGCTGATCGAGAAAAACGGCACGCCCGCTTCCCCGGCAACCGCGCGCGCCAACAACGTTTTCCCGGTCCCCGGCGGCCCGACAAGCAACACCCCTTTTGGAATGCGGGCGCCGAGTTCGGCGAATTTGCGCGGATCTTTCAAAAACTCAACAATTTCCACGAGCTCTTCTTTTTCCTCGTCCGCTCCAGCCACATCGCGAAAACGGACCTTCCGCTTGTCATCCGTATACAGCCGCGCCCGGCTTTTGCCGAAATTCATCACCCGGCTGCCGCCGCCTTGCGCCTGATTCAACAGAAAGAAAAACAAAATAAACATAATCACAAACGGAATGATGGAAGTGAAAAACGTCACCCATCCGCTCGTTTCATCCGCAGGCACAACTTCCACCCGCGTCCGTGCCGCCGCTGCATCAATGCGGTCCAGCACTTTGTCGCTGTTCATGACATAAGCGGAAAAATACTGACCTTCATTGTATGTTTTCAATCGGCCTTTGATTTCATATACGCCGCGCTCCGGCTTAATGGAAAACGACTCAACGTCCCCGTTTTCCAGATGAGTGATAAACGCATCGTACGTCATCGGCTCAGTCCGCTGGTTCGTGCCGTTAAAAAAGCTGACGACGCCGATCACGACGAGGAAAATCAGCAAATAAAAGATGGTGTTGCGGAAAATCCGGTTCATTTCTTGCCTCCTCCCATATGAAACACACTATACTCAATACTAGCATAGAAATTTGCTTAAATACAAACAATTCGGCCGGTGCACGACAATCGCTTCACTTTTGGTACACTTCTGGCTTTAAGACGCCGATAAACGGGAGGTTGCGGTATTTTTCAGCATAATCGAGGCCATAGCCGACAACGAATTCGTCGGGGACGGTAAATCCAGTGTAATCAGCCTGAATATCCGCCTTCCGGCCCGACGGCTTGTCAAGGAGGGTGACGATTTTAATCGAATTCGCTTTCCGGTAGCGGAACAAATCCACCAAATAACTGAGCGTCAACCCGCTGTCGATAATGTCTTCAATGATCAAAATGTCGCGGCCCTCAACCGATGTATTTAAGTCTTTGACAATTTTCACTTCACCGGATGAAACAGTCGCATTGCCGTAGCTTGACACATCCATAAAATCCATTTCCAAGTATGTATCGATATGTTTGAGCAAATCGGCCATAAACGGCATCGCCCCTTTGAGGACGCCGACGGCGAGCGGAAAACGCCCCTCATACTCTTTCGTCAACAAGCCGCCGAGTTCTTTGACTTTCGCCTGAATTTCCTCCTCAGTGATCAACACTTTTTGAATATCGTCTTTCATTCCCATCTTTTTTCCTCCTAGCTGTTCATCGCCTCATAATGGAGCAGGATATAACGGGCTTGCCCGCGGTCTTCGGCTTCAAAAGCCGATTTTTTCAGCCCGGGCACCCAGAGAATGCGGCCGTCGGCATCTTCGACGATCGGCCAGCCATCCCTTTCCGTCCGCGGAACTTTGGCTTCAATGAAAATCTCTTTAATTTTTTTCGTGCCTCCCGTCCCTTTCAGCACCATCCGGTCGCCCTCGCGGCGCGTCCGCACGCGAAGCGGAAGGGACACCGCATCGGGGTCAACCACAAACGAATCGTTTCCCAGCCGTCCCTTCGGATAGTGTTCCCTAAATTCACTCACGATTGCACCACCGGTTGGGAGGGGCAATAGCGCTGGAACCGGCAAGTCAAGCTGATAGCTTGGAGCGCCGCTTTGGACGCCAAACGTAAACAAACAGCGGTCATACGAGCGGATCGCTTTGAGCCCTTTTGGCAAATCAATTTGTCCGGAAGGGCGGGCGCGTTCGCAAAGCATCAGTATATGACCGATATGTACAAAAGTCAACGCCGCCGGAACGGCGTCGTAAAGGCGAAGCAGCAAAAGCTGCAACACCCGACGCTGCAACGGCCGAGGCAATGCGAGAAACGGGCGGAGATGCAACACAACTTCATTATATTGTTTTTCCATTACTTTATTCAGCGCGTCGATTGCCAATTCCTCCAAGAACTGCTCATCTTCCGCCATCATTTCACTATATTGTTGAAATCGCTCATGCAAGCGCGGATTTTCCTGTTTCAGCAACGGAATAATATAGCGGCGGAACCGGTTGCGCGTGTAGTCGTCTTTTTCGTTGCTTGGATCGCGGCGCGGGGCGAGCCCTGCCTTTTCGCAATACTCCTCGATATCCGCCCGGCTGACGGCTAAAAACGGGCGGATGAGATACCCGCCGTGAAACGGCCGCTTGACGGGGATACCGGCATATCCTTTTCCTGTGCTGCCGCGCACAAGCCGCATTAAAATCGTCTCGACTTGGTCATCGCCGTGATGGCCGACAGCGACATACTGGGCTTGATGTTTTTTCACCAGTTCGGCAAAAAAGCGGTATCGACAGTTGCGCGCCGCCTCTTGGGCGCCAAGGCCCGTGCGGCGCTGGAAAGCGGGAACGTCGATTTGCGCCGTCTCACATAAAATACGGTGTTCGGCGCAAAAATGTTTCACAAACTCCATCTCCTCTTCCGATTCCCGCCCGCGAAACATATGGTCGACATGGGCCGCTACAAGGCGAAGCTTCCACTCATCGCGAAGCGAAAGAAACACGTGCAGCAGAGCAAGCGAGTCGGGGCCCCCGGAAACGCCGACAATGACTGTCGCCCCTTTTGAAAGCAGTCCGTGCCTGTCAATAAAGGCGCGCACTTTATCCATCATCGCCGAAACCCTCTTTACCCTCTTTTAGCTTCATCGTAACACGACCGCCCCATTTTCTCAAAACTTCCGTTTCTTTATTTTACTAGGTTACATCGACAGATGCCAGTATATATAAAAACCGTACGCGCCAAGCAGCAAGACAGCGATCAGCACCGTTTCGGCAATCCTGCCCGTTTTGCGGCGCTTGGCGGCCCGCCGCCCCGACCGGCGGTTCGGTGCGGCCGCTGCTGTCTTGACCTCATAGTGTGCCGCCACGCGGCGGGAAGAGGCAGCCAATAAGTCGCGGCGCATGTCCTCGGCCTTCGCATACCGGCCGTCAAGCGCATTTTGCAAAACTTCTTTATATTGGGCTAAAAAACGATCCGTTTCAATGATGGACAAAAGTTGCGCCCTCCCGTTCCCTTTTTTCTCGAGCGGCCCCGGATAACAGGCGGCAATCATCACCATCGCCGCCGCAAACAAATCGTACGACGGCTCTGCTTTGCGCGACCCGAGCCCCCAATAGCCGCGGTCATACAGCTCGGTAAACTCTTTGATCGCCCGCCCCTGCATCGTCGTCCCCCCGACATCCAACAGTCGGACGGACGGCGGCGGCCCGGTGACGATCAAATTGTCCGGCTTCAAATCACCGAATACCCATCCTTCTTCATGAAGCCGTCCGAGCACAGACAAAAGCTGCATAAGCAGCACCGGCGCCCATTCTTTTCCGCGCCGGCGGACGAAAGCGGAGAACTGCTCCCCTTCAATGTACTCCATGGCATAAAACGGAACCACCCTCCGGGCAAACGGGCTTTGCCAATCATCGGCTTCCAGCAAAGAAGGCCCGAGGGCGGCTCCCTGGACCTTGGCAAAACGGCGCAATATATTCATTTCCGAGGCTAGCGACGCATAGTCGTCGCTCAGTTTCAGCGCAACGCGGCGGCGGCCGCTCTCCGCCAGATAGACGACGCCGTTCGCCCCGCTGCCGAGCCGACGCAGCAACCGGTACGAATGGCCGTGCCATTTGCCAGTGATGACCGTGCCGGGCGGAAGATTACCAAGACGATCCTTCGATGTATGGCTCATCGCCATCATGAATCCAACTCCTTAGCGACCGATTGCGGCCGAAATAGGCCATCGCTTCACGCAACGCCGGTCCGGTCGGCGTCAGCCCGCCTGATGAAAGCTTTGGAAAGATGGTGGACAGCTCTTCAATTTTCGGCGTCCAATCCATCATTTTCTCAGCGTAATTCCGTTTGCCCGGGAAAATAAACACAGAAAAGCGATTTTCGCCCATGCGCGCGTTTAAACTGAGCGACAAGTCAAGGAGCGCCTCTTTGACCATCGGCAGTTTCGTCTTCATGCTTCCGCTCGTATCGATTAAGATGAGCACATCAAGTGCGGCCGTTTCCCCAAGTTCATCGACGACTTCCATCACTTGGCCGCGCTTGTCCGGCGGCAAGTCCTCAAGCGAAACGTCAGAACCAAAGATTTGTTTCAACTCGCGATTGACGAGCCCTTGCAGCGTCTGCGTCATCGCCTGGCGCGTCACCATTTGCACCGTCTGCGACAGCTGTTTCGCGTACACGATTTGGCTCATGCCGCCGCCGGCGGCAGCGATCGCTTCAATTTCCCGCCGTCCGTTTTCGTCAATCGTGTCTTGATCCAACACGCCGATCACGTTCACTGTAATGCCTTGTTCGCGAGCCAATGCCGCCATCGCAGCCGGGTCCTCGCCATGGTTTGAGCAGCCGTCCGTAATCAACAAAATTTGCCGCAACGTTCCCTTCCGCATGTTCGTTCCCCTCCTTGGCGAATAAGTATTACCATCATCGCCGCCAGGGAACATTTTTATACGCGCATTACTGCGCCTTTTTCATATACATATACGCGGGAATCGTCGCCCATTTTGGCGTGTTGTGCCGCACTTTCGCGACAACGACCGTCATATCGTCTTCAATTTCCCCGCCGCATTGGCGGATCACTTCTTCCATGATCAAATCGGCGACTTCCTGCGGGTCGTTCGTTTTTAACTCTTGAATTTTTCGCTTCATCCATACATCATGGTTCTCTACGTTCATCGGCCCTTCAAACACCCCATCGCTCATCATGATGAGCAAGTCGCCCGATTTTAACTGTTCGCTGACGACATCAAATTCGACCTCTTTAAGGATCCCCATCGGCAAGTTGCTCGCCTCTACCTTGATCACTTTGTTGCCCCGCTTGATGAAACTCGGCGTCGACCCGATTTTCAAAAACTTTGTCGCGGCGTTTTGCAAGTCGATGATGGCCAAATCGAGCGTCGCATACATGTCCTCTGTCGTCCGCAGCGCCAGGATCGAATTGATCGATTTAATGGCAATCGATTCGTCCATCCCTGTCTGCAAAATTTTTTGCAGCAGGCGCAGCGTCTCGCGGCTTTCGTAGTGCGCCCGTTCGCCGTTGCCCATGCCGTCGCTGATGGCAACCGCATATTTGCCGGTGCCGAGCTCAATCGTCGCATAGCTGTCGCCGGAAATGAGCTCGCCCCCTTTAGCCGCAAACGCGACTCCCGTTTCCACGACAAACGCTTTGGTTGAACCAAAGGCAACACGGCAGTAGCCGTTCGGGTAAGCGGCGCACTCTTCACGCTTGACAACAATTGTTTCTCCTAAAATGTCCGACAGCATCGGCGCGATCAGTTTTTCGCACTCGCCGCGCCCCTCGCAATACGGAATGCTCATTTCAATATCGATATTTCCCTTTTCCAAACTGTAAATATCGACGTGGCCGATTTCGATGCCAAACTCTTGCAAAGCGTGGTAAATTTGCTCTTCCTGCAAATAATGGTTTTCCTGTTCCTTTTGCATTTCTTTGGCGAAATCGTCCATCACCTGGGAAACGCCCAGCAACTGCTCGGCGACGAGTTTTCGGCTTTCATAAATTTGCTGTTTGAGTTTGCGATTCGCCTGATAAATGACCATCTCCTTTTCCATCGCGTCAACGACTTTGCCTGCTTTTACGCAATGGCGCTCCCATTCGCGCAGCAGCTGATGGTTGTGCGCCAATGTTTTTTCTTCGGCTTCATGCATCATTCGCTTCATATACGCATAGGTTGTACTAAAGTTTGTCACCCAGCACTGGGCCTTTTTGAAACACGTTTGGCACGTTTGCTCCGTAATATCGCCAAGAAAGTAGTCTTCTTCGCGCTCCTGATGTTCACTGTCATCTGACAATGGTTCGGGTGAAAAACTTTCTGCCAATGCTTGGAAGACGTTCGAAAACTGTGAAACGCGCTGGGCGGTCACGTCGCGAATTTTGCGGACGTATTGTTGCTGCTCATTGATATATTCGGCCGTACCCGGAATGTATTTGGCGATTTTCTCTGTCAAGGAGCGGGCCGTGAACAAAAACAGCACAATGGCGATGCCTGATTCAAGCAACGTCGGCACAAGCTCCGCCTTTCCATTCCCGTATAAACCCATTAACAACGTCGCGACGATAAGCCCGAACGCGACCCCAAGCTTTCGCCCTTCTTTAAGCAGCCCACCGAGCAGCCCGGCGAAGGCAAGCAAGCTCATTTCCGACAAGTTGCCGACGTTCGCTAAGCTCAAAATGAGGCCGGTGACCACTCCGACAGTCGAACCGGTCGCCGCCCCGGCGACAAATGCGAACAGCAGCACGAGATAACGCGACATCACATGCTCAAGCGACAAGCCATACGCCGACCAACCGATCATCCCTGTCAACATCGAGGCAAGCAAAATAATCAATGAAATGATTTCCTCAGCCCGCAAGGCATGTTTGTGTTTCCGGACCGTCAGCAAAGGGATGCTTTGCATAAAAATCAGTGTAAGCACAAGCGAAAGCCCGGCTTCGACAACCGCCATGGCCGTCCCGTAAACCGTCCGCTCCCCGACCCAGTAGTAGGAGATCAGCCATTTCGCTGCCAATGAGACCGCAAAGACGACGAACGGGACGATTTTTAACGATTCGCTGATCACCCTGCGCACCCATCCGTAAATAAAGAGAAAGCCGAAAATGGAAACGCCGACAAACAGCAAAACATCGAACGACAGTGTCAACGCGCCGGCCATTAGGGCAATCAAAGCAAAGGCCGCCTTGTCACGGCGCAACATATAGACGGAAACGAAAAACGGCAGCGCAAACGGGGTCAGCTTCGCCAAAATGAGTGCTCGTCCAAGCAAAAAGCCGACGAGAAGAAGCAAAAATCCTTGATGGACGAACAAGTGGCCAAGGCGCAGCTTCACATGGCGTATCCAACGCGATACGGTTGCTTGCGTGTCATGAATCGGCACTTCCGAAATGCGGCGCACCGTCCCTCTTTCTACTCTTTCCATTCCCGATCCTCTCCTTTGCTTTTCTATTACCCCCTATTATATATTTGAAATTGCCAAAAATTTGTCAAAATAACGGAGAAAAATAAAAAATCGTTCGACGTTTTTCCCGACAATGTGCAGGCAACGTTTTTGTTCCGACAGAAGCAGACAAAAACGAAAAACGAGCATGTCGCTTCATGGCGCATGCTCGTTCGTCAATGATGATGACCCGTACGGGATTCGAACCCGTGTTACCGCCGTGAAAGGGCGGTGTCTTAACCACTTGACCAACGGGCCATATTGAATTTTGGTGGCGGTGGAGGGGATCGAACCCCCGACCTCACGGGTATGAACCGTACGCTCTAGCCAGCTGAGCTACACCGCCGTGTGGCAACAGTTAATATAATACTGGAGCCCATACCGATTGTCAATATGTATCGTTCAGGAAAATACACCCTTTCTTTCGCCAAACCCAACAAAGAAGCATCCATGACCATGGATGCTTTGTTGTCCCCCTATTCGTCATCTTTCCGGCATTCATTCAGCAGCAAGTTACCCGCGTCTCGCTCCACGACCTCCCCGCTTCGATTCGGTATGGCGGCGCAGCGACGCCAATCGGTCTTCACTCTCTTTCAGGAAACGGCTGATTTTTTGCTCTAAGCTGTCAGCCGCAGAGCGGTCGTGCGCCCGGCGCGGCCGCTGCGAAGAAGGCGTATCCTTTGCTTTGCGAATGGACAAGCCGATCTTTCCGTCTTGGCCGACGTTAATGACTTTTACATACACCGTGTCGCCGACTTTCAAATGGTCGTTGATATCTTTGACGTAGTTATCGGCTACCTCGCTGATATGAACGAGTCCTGTCACACCTTCCGGCAGCTCCACAAACGCCCCGAATTTCGTAATGCCTGTGACTTTGCCTTGTAACTTGCTGCCTACTTCAATCGACATAAAAAAAGTGCTCCTCCTTAAAACGCTTTAAAGATGGTGTTGCTTTCATTATAGCGAATAAAAAAAATAAGTGTCAATATGACGAATGCCCGTATTGAACGGGCATTGGAGGGATTTGTTACTTTTCGGGCAACACAAAAATAATTTCCCCATCCTTTGACAAATAATATTTTTTTCGCGCCAGCTCAGCGATGTAGTCATCATCATGCAGCCTTTTCATTTCCTCTTTCAGCTGCTTTTCCTGGCGTTCCAGTTCCGCAAGCTGTTTGGTCAACCTTTCTTTTTCCGCCCTTTTCGCGTCAACCGTCTTTGCCTGCAGGTGCAAAGCATAGACAAGGACGGAGGCGACCACGGCCAACAGCAACGACCAAAAGGCAAAACGGATGGCCAAAATTCGCCGTCTTCGCGACGCCCTCCGCTGTTTCTCCTCCTGCTCGGCCGCATACGTCGATGCCAGCTTCGTCACGTTTGTTCTCCTGGGCATGTTCATTGCCTTTGCACCTCTTTTACTTTCGCCATTTCGCAAGCCACATGCCTATTTTCTCTTGTGTATTCTTGATTTGTCCAGCAAATCCCTTCAAACGGCGAAAAAATTTTTCCACCCAAGCCCGGCGGGACGGCGGAATCCGCCGCCAAACGGCGATGCCCGTCCAACGAAACGGGGCAAACAGAAGAACAACGGCTTTCCAAACCGCAAGCAACAAAAATCGTCCCGTCCATATCACAAGCCGCCAAGCAAACAAAAGAAGCGCAAGCGCCATTTGCCCGAGAAGAACGAGCGGGCGGATCACGATGTAACGGAACAGCTGGGCGATGATGTTCCCGGTTCTGACCGCCAGCTGAATGAGCCATTCCAGCACCCGAACGTACAACGAACGGAGCAGGCTTTGATAGGCGGCATAGCCGCACAACAGCGCCAAAAACAGATAAAAGCGAAGCTCGCCATTGTTGACGAGCAGCAACACATAAAATACGAGAAGCGCCTGCACCGCCCAAAACAGTACATCGTTCACGAAAACGAGCCAGTGCGCCCGTTCACGCCGGTTGAGAAACCGATTGTACGTGTCCAGCGCCATGCCGAGCCAGCCCCCCATGCCAATCATCGCGAGCATGGTGAGGAACTGTGTGGTGATGGTCATTTGAACAACTTGCTAAAGAATCCTTTAGCCTTCTCCTGATGATCGTCTAAGTAAACAAGGTCAAAAATGCGCCCTTTAATCGAAACGACGCCTTTGTCGACATCTAAGTTTTTCATTTGCAAATTCTGCCCGCGGATCGCCAAAAAACCCATGACCGTCTCAAGCAAAAACTCCTCATTGTCAAAGCTTTCCACTTGTTTGACCCCGGTAATGTCAAGGAGGCGCCGGCCGCGCATGATCACGTCGTGTTCTTGGACCGGGCCTTTGTTCGTGTTTCCGCCAAATTCCTCATGTCGGTTCATGTTCATCCCCCGCATTTCCGATTTAGAATGAAAGCCGGCTAGGCCGCCCGTTGTTTCTCATCTGCTGTCTGTACCATATGTATGTCAGCGGGGGATCGTTTAGAACAAGCCTTAAGGACAAAGTGAACCCCCACCGCCTGCGCTTCGCTTAGAGGCGGGGGCTTCCAGCGCCTTGTGCGTGCTCCGCTGAACGGCAGCCCTGCACAGGAATCCTTGACGCTTCCCTTCGTTCCGAAGGAGCCCGTTCGAACAAGAACCGAATGATATTCAATTGGCGATTGCCGGCCGAAATTCACTTCCCCCTATTCACTAGGCTTCGCCCTTCGCGCTCCCTGAGATAGGAGACGTCTTTCGGAAATCCGTTAAACGCCGCCTTGATCCGGATCAGGGGCCGTCCGTTCCTCGCGAACGAGCTCGTACATTTCGGCTGCCTCTTCTTTTTTCACCGTTTCTTTTACGCTAGTCACTTTTACCGTTACCCGTTTTTGCCCGAACTGAATCGTCAGTTCATCGCCGATTTTTACATCTGAACTTGCCTTCGCGACGTGGCCGTTGATCCACACCCGGCCTTGGTCGGCGACTTCTTTTGCCAATGTGCGGCGTTTAATGAGGCGGGATACTTTTAAAAATTTATCAAGGCGCATGCCCTTTCCCCCTTACTGTTCGTTTTCTTTTGCTTCTTCCCAAAAGCGGTCGAGCTCAGCGAGCGAGAACGATGTGATCGGTCGGCCGCTTTTTCGCACTTGCTCCTCAATGTAGGCGAAGCGGCGGGCGAATTTGTCGTTCGCCATCTGCAATGCTTCTTCGGGCTGAATATCATAATAGCGGGCAAGGTTGATAAGCGCAAACAATACGTCGCCGAACTCGCTGACGAGCGCCGCGCGGCGGCCGCCCGACGCTTCAGCCCGGAACTCCGCCATTTCTTCCTCTACCTTTTCCCAAATGGGAGCGGCATCGTCCCAGTCAAAGCCGACGTTTGCTGCTTTTTTCTGCAGCTCATACGCCCGCATCGTCCCCGGCAGGCTTTTTGGAACATCCGCTAAAATCGACGCTGGCCGGCCGGTCCCTTTTTCCTTCTCCTTAATTTTTTCCCAGTTCGCTGTAACTTGCTCAGCTGTTTCAGCCGTTGCATCGCCAAATACGTGCGGATGGCGGCGAATCATCTTCGCGGTCAATGTCCGGATGACGTCATCAATCGAAAACATCCCACGGTCAGCGCCGATCTGGGCATGGAGCATCACTTGCAGCAGCACGTCACCGAGCTCTTCGACCATATGGTCATCGTCATCATCGTCAATGGCTTCAAGCAACTCATACGCCTCTTCAAGCAAGTACCGCTTCAGCGACGCATGCGTCTGCTTCCGGTCCCACGGGCAGCCGTGCGGCCCTCTCAACGTCGCGATGACGCGGCGCAACGTTTCAAACCGATGGTATAGCAGCGGCTCATCCTTGACCGGCGGCACATAGACGCTCGTTAAATTGTCAAGCGCCGCCTGACGGTCCAATTCATAGAGCGGCACTTGCTTCACTTGTTCGCTCTTCGTCCCGGCCGCGGTCACAATATAGACCGGATAGTCGTCCGGAAGCTGTTCCATCAGCGACAGTTTCACATTTGAAGCGACGAACGGGTCGTACACTTGGCAAAAGACAGCATGCAGCGATGGCGACCATTCGTCCCCTTGGAAAGCGGTCGCATCCAACAGCTGAAACCCCTCGATTGGATCAATGCGCACCGCTGTAAACAACGCATCTAAAAAGCTTTGCCCGCCCTCGATGACCACCCGGCAATCGCCGCGTTGCTCCGCTTCCAACAACAGCTGCACCGTCCGTTCGGCGACAAGCGGATGGCCAGGGACAGCGTAAAACACATCCCCGTGTTTTGCCTGCTCGATGAGAGTGCCGGCAATTTCTTCATATACATCAGCAAATTGCTCATGTTTTTCGTAAACATCATCAAACGATGTAAACGCGATGCCCTCTTCTTGAAGCCCTTCGGCCGCCGGATGCTCCTTCGTCCGCAAAAAAAGTGGATGCGCCTTTTTTAGCTTTCGATACACGCCGACCGTCAGCTGCTCCACATCCCCGGCGCCAAGGCCGAAAATATAAATCGTATTCACCGCTGATCACCTGCTTCCTAATCGTAAATGAAATTTGTGAACGAACGGGAGAGCGGACAACTCTTGTTCGGAAAATACACTCCCCCTCACGATGCATGCGATATAGACAGCCGCGCCGAGAACGACGCCGCCAAGCGCCTCGGCGGACGCCCATAGGCGTCCCCCGCCTGAAGCGTCCATTAACCATGTATACAACTTCAGCACCGCCATCATGGCGACAGCCGCCTTCACAATTGGATATATGCATACTCGGGCGCGCGCTGACCGGCATTCACGCGGCAAACGCACGTATAAGAAGCCTGCCATAAGCGCATAAGCCCCTGTTGTCGCCAAGGCGGCGCCAAGGGCGCCGAACGACGGCACAAGCCAGCGCATAAGGACGATTTTCCCTGCCAAAGCCGCCGCCACGCCGGCCGCCGCTGTCCACTCTTTCCCCATTCCTTGCAATAAAGCGGAGGCAGTCAACGCCATCGTCGCAAAAAAGACAGAAGCGGACAAGACGGCAAGGACCAACGAACCGCGGTCGTTTTCAAACAGCATGGTGTTGATCGGGCGAATGAGGCAAATGAGCCCCGATGAAGCGCCGACGCCGATGACCGCGGCGAACCGGATCGGCAGCATGCTGTGCAGAAAGGACAGCTCCCGCCCGCGCCGCATGCCGGAAACGAACGGAACAAGCGCCAATGAAAGCGATGTGCCGACAGCCGTGCCAAGCTGAATCAGCGGCTGGCCGCGGTCGTACACCCCTTTCAACTCTTTCACCTCATTCAACTCCAGCCCGGTTTCTTGGAGAAGCGGGACGAACAAAAACGAGTCGACGAGCGGAACAAGCGTCAACACCATGTTGGTGAAACAAATGACCGTTCCAACTGTAAGCAAATGCCATCCCGCCTGTCGCACCGAGCCGGGCGGCGTACGCCCGGCCGGTTTTTGCCGTCCGCGCCGGACCAGATAAAAGAGCAAGATGAGAAGCGCGGCCGCCATGCCCGCCAACGTCCCGCCGACCGCAGCCATGCCGCACGCATAGGCGTCAGCGCCGCGCTTGATCGCCCAATAAGACAACCCTAAAATCGCCGTCACACGCACCGTCTGCTCGCCGACTTGGGACACTGCCGTCGGCGCCATGTCATGGCGCCCTTGAAAAACGCCGCGCAACACCGCAATGAGCGGAAAGAATAAGCATGAAAATGAAAGCACCCGCACCAACCCTTCAAGCTGCCTGTCGCCCATCCATGACGAAATGGCGCCGGCTCCTATATATAACACGGCAAACAGCACCGCTCCCGCCCCGCCCAACAGCAGCAGCGCGATGCGGCCGACAGCGGCCGCGCCCGCCTCGTCCCGCGCCGCCAGCCGCTCAGCGATGAGCTTCGAAATGGCAACCGGGTAACCGGTCAGCGACAGCGCGACAACGATTCCATAAATGGGGTAAACTTGTTGGTAAATATAAAAACCGACATCCCCGACCATATTTTGATACGGGATGCGGTAGAGCGCGCTTAACAGCTTCGTAAGCAAAGTGGCAGCAGTCAAGGCAGCTGCACCTTTCCATACGTTTCCCATGCCTCTTCTCCTCCCGTTGTATGGCGCCAGATGGCGAACAGTCCATCAAGAGCACTGGCCGCGCAAACCGTCAACATTACCGCAACAAACGGCTACGCTCGATATTATAGCGCAATGCAGGCGATGAGACAAAAGCGGGAGCCGCCCATCGGCCATGGCCTCAGTCCAGCGGAACGGGAGCGAACCAACCAACATAGCAACCCCATTGCAGACAAAGCAGAAAGGAAAAGATCCCGACCTTCTCCCATCAACGATAAATGTGCGGCCCGATCAAAAAGGGTGTCCCGATCTTTTGGGACACCCTCTTTTTGCGTTCCATTTATTGTTCCATTTGCCGGGCCAAAAAGCTGGCCGCTGTTTCCACTGCTTTATGTTCAACTTCGCCGAGCGTTTTCTCGCGCGATAAAATGATGACGGCTCCAATCGGATCGCCGTTGGCCACAATCGGGCCGATCGTATACGACTTCAACGTTTCCGTCATCCCGTCGACCAGCTCGACCTCGCCCTCCTCCGTATGGAGAACGGAGTTGCGATCTTCCATGGCTCTCTCCACTAACGGGCTGACGCTTTTGTTCATGTATTCTTTTTTCGAAACACCGGCAACGGCAATAAATACGTCGCGGTCGCAAATGAGCACCGGCTGTCCGAGGCTGTCAAACAGCGCCTCGGCGTACTCCTTGGCAAAGTCGCCGAGCTCACTGATCGGCGAATATTTTTTCAAAATGACCTCTCCATCGCGATCGACAAATATTTCGAGCGGATCTCCTTCGCGAATGCGTAATGTTCTGCGAATTTCCTTCGGAATCACAACCCTGCCTAAGTCGTCAATCCGACGAACAATACCGGTTGCTTTCATGCCTTGTATACCCTCACTTTCATCTAGGATTTGAAGGATACTCCGATGAATCCTGTTGTAATGGGGAATTCACCATTGTTGTCATTAGTATCCTTCACAATCCACGTTCTATGCACGATGAAAGTGATTTTGGCCATTTTAGATAAAATTGCCCATCCTTCACTATCGCCACATCAGCAAAACCGTAAACGTATAAAATGAACATAACGCCTCATTTTTTCTTTATAGCTAGGCGATGATCGACTTTTCGTTTTTCACTCCGGACAATTCCCTCAACGTCTCATATAAAATCGCCAGCCACTCGTGCGCTTTCATTTGCTTAATGTAAAGCACAATTTTCAGCTTCACCCCCTCCATGCCAAACCCAAACAGGCGCCCGTACTGGCGGCCGACGCCGGACAAGCGCTGAATCTCCACCGTTTTCGACGCTTCTTCAGTGAATAGAATGTCAACTTGCTGCTTATGTTGCTTAATCGATTCAACACCGAGCTGTTTCGCCAGCGCTTTGATCTCGGCAATCTGCAGCAAATAGGCGACGGCATCCGGATAATCGCCGAAGCGGTCCACCATCTCTTCGCGCAGCGCTTCAACATCTTCGAGCGTCTCGACCGCTTTAAACCGCTTGTACATCTCGATTTTTTGCAGCCCATCGGAAATGTAGGCATCCGGAATGTAGGCGTCGACTTCCACGTCGATCGTCACTTCCGGCCGCTCGTCTTCCCGTTTCAAGCCGCGCCGTTTTTCGATCGCCTCTTTCAACATTTGCGAATATAAGTCAAATCCGACCGAGTCGATAAAGCCGTGCTGTTCAGCGCCGAGAATATTGCCGGCGCCACGGATCGACAAGTCACGCATGGCGATTTTAAAGCCGGAGCCAAGCTCGGTGAACTCTTTAATGGCTTGCAGCCGTTTTTCCGCCGTTTCATTCAGCACTTTGTCTTTCCGGTAGGTGAAATACGCGTAGGCAACGCGGTTCGAACGGCCGACGCGCCCGCGCAGCTGGTACAGCTGCGACAGCCCCATCCGGTCGGCATCGTACACGATGAGTGTATTGACGTTTGGAATATCGACGCCTGTCTCAATAATCGTCGTCGTCACGAGCACGTCATATTGTCCTTCCAAAAACGCTAAAATCGTTGATTCAAGTTCGGTTTCTGACATCCGCCCGTGCGCGAACGTGACGCGTGCTTCCGGGACAAGCTGGGCGATTTCTTCCGCTTTCAAGTCGATGTCTTCAATATGGTTGTAGAGGAAAAACACTTGCCCATCGCGGGCGAGCTCACGTTCAATCGCCTCTTTGACAAGCTCCGGCGTATATTCCATGACATACGTCTGCACCGGGAACCGGTTTTCCGGCGGCGTCTCGATGATCGATAAATCGCGCACGCCGATCATCGACATATGAAGCGTCCGCGGAATCGGCGTCGCCGTTAAGGTGAGCACGTCGATATTCGCTTTC
Source organism: Geobacillus sp. Manikaran-105 (assembly GCF_002809955.1). NCBI lineage: Bacteria > Bacillati > Bacillota > Bacilli > Caryophanales > Anoxybacillaceae > Geobacillus > Geobacillus sp. Manikaran-105. The sequence continues at coordinate 24,981 of NZ_PIJG01000014.1, read as the reverse complement.
AGCTGCTTGATTTTTTCTTTATGCGCCACGCCAAACCGCTGCTCCTCGTCGATGATGAGCAACCCTAAATCCTTAAACTTGACATCCTTCGACAGCAGCCGGTGCGTGCCAATGACCATATCGATTGTGCCGTCTTTCAACCCTTTGATCGTCTCCGCCTGCTGTTTTTTCGTGCGGAACCGGTTGAGCAGCCCGACGTTAATCGGAAATCCTTGAAACCGCTCACGCACCGTTTCGTAATGCTGCTGAGCCAAAATCGTCGTCGGCACAAGAAAAGCGACTTGCTTGCCGTCCATAATGGCTTTAAACGCCGCGCGCAGCGCCACTTCCGTTTTCCCGTAGCCGACATCGCCGCAAAGGAGGCGGTCCATCGGCTTTTCGCTTTCCATATCGCGCTTAATTTCTTCAATCGACCGGAGCTGGTCTTCCGTCTCTTGATACGGAAACGCGGCCTCAAATTCGCGCTGCATTTCCGTGTCCGGCGAAAACGCGTACCCCTTGCTCGCCTCGCGCTCGGCATACAACTTGATCAAATCTTCCGCGATATCTTGAACAGACGATTCCACTTTCTTTTTGACTTTTTTCCATTCCGAGCCGCCAAGCTTATAAATTTTCGGCTCTTTTCCTTCCGAACCGACGTACTTTTGCACTTGATCCATTTGGTCGACCGGGACGTACAGCGTGTCGCCGCCTTGATATTGGATATGGATGTAGTCTCTATGCACTCCATTGATTTCTAACGTCTCGATGCCTAAATATTTTCCGATGCCGTGGTTGACATGGACGACGTAATCGCCGACTTGCAGTTCAGCGTAGCTTTTGATCCGCTCGGCGTTGGACAGCTTTTGCCGGCGCACCGGGCGTTTCGCTCGCTTCTTAAACAGTTCCTCTTCCGTAATGACAGCCAGCTTTTGCAGCGGCAGCTCAAATCCTGTATTTAAATCGCCTTCGAGAAGTTGGCATTTGCCGTAAAGCAGTGCGGCCTCAGGCGGAAGCGGCGCTGCATCGACCCCATAATCTTCCAAAACTGACTGCAGCCTTTTTGCCCGTTCGGCATCCGGCGCCAAAAAGACGACGGCGTAATTCGCTTTCTTCCAACGCTCGACTTCAGACTGGAGAAGCGCCATTTGTCCGTGGAAGTTTTGCATTTGCTTGCACGTAATATTGACGACATTTTGCGGATGGGTATAAGGCGCATGGCGCAAAAACAAGGACAAATAGACCCGCTGGAATCGATGTTTTTGCAACAATTCAGAAAATGAGTGCGAAATGGGCACATCATGAATGATTTTCCCGCTGTCAAGCAGGCTTGTATACCAATCCGCTTCTTCGCGGTCGAGCCGCTCCGCCGTCTCCTGCAACCGGCTCATTTCATCCATCAGCAGCACGCCGTCTTCCGGCATATAATCTAGCAAACTTGAAACGTTCTCATAGAAAAGGGACATATATTTATATTGTTGCTCGATTTCCCGGCCCTCGCGCAACTGTTCCAATTCGGCATGGATCTGTTCGTACATCCGCTGCTTGGCGGCGTCATCCTTCATTTTTTCGAGGCTGGCCGCCAAACCGGCTTCAATTCGTTCAATCCCCCGCTGCCGCGTCCCCTCGTCGAGAATGATTTCGTCGGCTGGGCCGATGGCGATGCTCTCTACTTGCCCGTGCGAGCGCTGATCATCGGGGGTGAACGTGCGAATCGATTCGATTTCCGTATCAAACAGCTCGATCCGGTACGGGAGCTCGGCCGTGAGCGGATAAATATCCACGATGCCGCCGCGGATGCTGAACTCCCCAGGGGCGGAAACAGTTGCCACCCGCTTGTATCCCATTTGGACAAACCGCTGTTTATACTGCTCGAGATCCAGCTCTTGTCCAACCGTGAACGTGAACAAATACTGTTTCCAAAGCGATGGCGGCGGCAGCAAGCGCCGCAGGCCGGCGACCGGACAGACGACGATCCCCTTCCCGCCTTGCACCCAATGGTTCATAATTTCGAGGCGTTGTGCCTTCAGCTCCGGACTGGCGACTGCCATTTCGGCGGCGATCACTTCATCGACGGAATACAGAAACACCTCGTCCGGACCGAGCAGCGAAACGAGGTCATCATACATTTTTTGCGCCTGAAACAAGTTGTAAGCCACTACGAGCAACGGGCGTCCCGTTTCCTTATAAAGCGTGGAAACAAAAACAGACCGGGCCGACCCCGACAGCCCGGCGACAAGCTGTTCTTTCAGGCGGGCGTGGATTCCTTCTATGATGGTGCGAACATCTTGGTTCTCAGCTAAATAGCGATGCAATGAAAGCACCCCTATTCTCCCTCCTCTCAATGCTAGTTTCTTTCTCTTTCCGCGTTCAGCCAAAACATAAAAATGCTTTGGTCGCCCAAAGCTGCGCCTAATGGATAAATTTTTCGTATTGATGCCACTCCGGATTTCGCGCCAACGCTTCTTGACAGTCTTCGCAAATGGTTTTGACGTGAATATCCCCGTTCGGCTCGTACGAAATCATATCAAGCCGTTCCTCTTCCGTTAAATGGTGGAATCCGAGCTTTTCGCTATAGACGGATACCTGGTCAATAGTTCCGACTTTGGCGCCGCAATGGCGGCAATAGTAATGCAATGCCATCGAAGCAAACCTCCTCACTGGGCTGTTCCGTCCGCAGGGCGGATGGAGCCGGCGCCCCATGCCTTCCGTACTCACATTGTGCACCAGTTTGGAGGAAAATATTCACTTGTTAAACTCGTTCATCACCTGGGTAAACGGCGCCGCCACCGCCTGTTCGCACGCATCGGCAGCCCGCAAAACCGCTTCAGCGACCGCCGGCTTCTCCTCCTCCGTAAAACGGCTGAGCACATAATCCGCCACCGGCTGCCCGCCGGCCGGCCGGCCGATGCCGATGCGAATGCGCTTAAACTGCTCGGTGCCGAGGTGATGGATAAGCGATTTGACACCGTTGTGACCGCCGGAGCTCCCTTTCAAGCGAAGGCGGATTTTTCCTGGCGGAAGATCGAGGTCATCGTAAATGACAATGACATCTTCAATGGCGATGCCATAGTAATCGATGAGCGGGCGAACACATTCCCCTGATAAATTCATATATGTCAACGGTTTGCATAATGCCACTTTTTCGCCGAAAACGGACGCCGTTCCGAACAGGCCGCGGAACTTGCCGGTTTTCAACGAAACGTCCCAACGTTTGGCCAGCTCATCAATGACGAAAAAACCGATGTTGTGCCGCGTTTGCTCGTATTCCTTGCCCGGATTTCCAAGCCCGACAAACAGCTTCAATCGTTGCACCCCTCTCTATGCATGATACTACAAAAGACGTAACCGAAACGGTTACGTCTGTCACTTTTCTGGCGTCGTCTCTCTTCCTTCCTCGGCATCAGGCTGCCCCGGCTCTTGCTGCTCGCCGCTATGGATTTCCTCTTCCTGCTGCGGCGGCAAGATCGTCGCAATCACTTCGGAAGGTTCATGGTTAATTTCAAATTTTCCATCTGTCTGCACATCGCCAACCGTGACGGTATCGCCGACTTGCAAACCGGAGATGTCCACTTCAATCGCTGGCGGAATGTTCGCCGGCAAGACGCGGATCGACAACTCATGCAAGTTTTGCTGCAACACGCCGCCGTCTTTTACCCCCGGCGCTTCGCCCACCAATCGGACTTCTACGTCAATATCGACTTCTGTCGACATGTCGACCGCTTGAAAATCAGCGTGAAGGAGCTCGCCGCGCAGCGGATCGCGCTGCAGCTCGCGCAAGAGCACCGAATAGTCGTCGCCGCCGACTTTCAACGTTATCAAGCTCGTGCGCCCACCTTCACGAAGCGCCTTCTCCAGTTCAGCAGCGCTGACAAAAATCATTTTGTTTTCGACTTTTTTGCCGTACAAAATCGCTGGAATGCCCCCTTGCGAACGAATACGGCGCAATGTCGAATGTTTTTTGTCTGTGCGTTCTTTCGCTTCCAACACAATCGCCATGTTTCCTCACCTTCCTGAATTAGAATCTATTGTCTACTTTATCCTAAAACAAGAAGGGCTAAACATGCTTTATGTCAGTCGAACAGGACGCTGACAGACTTCATTTCATACACGCGCGTAATCGCTTCAGCAATGAGCGGCGCCACCGACAGCTCTACAATTTTATCAATTTTCTTTTCTTCTGGCAAGGCAATCGAATTGGTGACGACAAGCTCTTTAATTTTAGACCCTTGAATGCGCTCGATCGCCGGGCCGGACAGCACCGGATGTGTACAGCACGCGTACACTTCCTTCGCCCCATGTTCAACAAGAGCGTTCGCCGCGAGCGTAATCGTGCCGGCCGTGTCGATAATGTCGTCAATCAAAATGGCCGTTTTCCCGCTCACTTGCCCAATAATGTTCATCACTTCCACCGCGTTCGGGCGCGGCCGGCGTTTGTCGATGATCGCCAATGGCGCTTTCAGACGGTCGGCGAGTTTGCGCGCCCGCGTTACGCCGCCGTGATCCGGGGACACAACGACAATGTCATCCAACTGTTTGCTTTTAAAATAATCAGCCAAAATCGGCACGCCCATTAGATGATCGATCGGGATATCAAAAAACCCTTGGATTTGCGGGGCATGCAAATCAAGCGTAATGACGCGCGACGCCCCGGCCGTCTCAAGCAAGTTCGCCACCAGCTTGGCCGTGATCGGCTCGCGCGCCCGCGCTTTCCGGTCTTGGCGGGCATAGCCGTAATACGGGATGACGATATTGATCGTGCGCGCGGACGCCCGCTTTAACGCATCGATCATAATGAGCAGCTCCATTAAATGCTCATTGACCGGGACGCTCGTCGATTGAATGACAAATACATGGTCGCCGCGGATGCTTTCCTCAATGTTAATTTGGATCTCCCCGTCGCTAAAGCGGGAAACGGAACATTTGCCAAGCTCGATCCCCATGACTTCCGCAATTTCTTTCGCTAGCCTCATGTTCGAGTTAAGGGCGAACAACTTTAGTTGGTGCTGGCATTCAGACATGATAAACCTCCATTAAGATTTTTTCTTGCCTGGCAGGCGATCAACATAATGTTCTTTATTGACTTGCCGGGCGCGGGCGATGGCGAGGGCGCGGCCGGGAACGTCGTCGGTGATCGTCGATCCGGCGGCAACGTAAGCGCCCCGGCCGACCGTAACCGGGGCAATCAAGTTGACGTTGCAGCCGATAAACGCCCCGTCTTCAATTTTGGTCATATACTTATGCACGCCATCATAGTTGACGGTAATCGACCCGCAACCAAGGTTGACATCGGCGCCGACTTGCGCGTCGCCGATATAGCTTAAATGCGAGGCTTTGCTTCCTTTGCCGAACGTCGATTTTTTCACCTCGACAAAATTGCCGATCCGCACCTCGTCATCAATTTTCGACAGCGGGCGGATATGGGCGAACGGGCCGATCGTGACATCGTTGCCGATCTCGCTGTCATGGGCGACCGAATGGCGGATGGACGTGCGGTGGCCGATATGACAGTTTTTAATTTCCGCATGCGGTCCAATCGTGCAATCCTCGCCGATCACTGTTTCGCCTTCGATGACTGTGCCGGGATAAATGACCGTATCGCGGCCAATCGTCGCGTCGGCGGAAATATACGTGCAGCCCGGGTCGATGATCGTAACCCCGTTTTCCATATGCCGGCGGCAAATGCGCTCGCGCATGATCCGCTCCGCCTCGGCAAGGGCGATGCGGTCATTGACCCCGATCGTTTCCTCAAATGACGGCGCCTGATAAGCGGATACTGTGCCGCCGCCCGCTTTGATAATTTCAATCACGTCGGTTAAATAATATTCCCCTTGGGCGTTGTTGTTTGTCACGTTTGTAAGCGCTTGAAACAATGTTTGGTTGTCAAAGCAATACGTTCCAGTGTTAATCTCGCGAATAGCCCGTTCCTCTTCATTCGCATCTTTATGTTCAACAATTTTTTCAACGCCGCCGGCACTGTTGCGGACGATGCGGCCATATCCAGCCGGGTCGTCAGCGATGGCTGTCAATACCGTCGCCTTCGCTTTGGCGGCCAAATGGTGCTCGACGAGCGCCTTCATCGTCTCAGCTGTGATGAGCGGCGTGTCTCCGCAGACGACGATCGTCACCCCTTCGAGGCCTTGCAAATATGGGGCTGCCTGCATCACCGCATGCGCCGTCCCAAGCTGTTCCTCTTGCAATGCGTACTCGCATTGGGCGCCAAGCTGCTCTTTCACCTGCTCCGCCCCAAATCCAACGACCGTGACGGTTTTTTCCACCCCAAGTTTGGATACTTGGTCCATGACGTGCTGAACCATTGGCTTGCCGCAAACGGGATGAAGCACCTTATACTGCTTCGACTTCATCCGCGTTCCTTGTCCGGCCGCCAAAACGACCGCATATCGCTTCATGTGAAAAGCCTCCAATTATCCTTTTAATCATAGTCCCAAGAGAAGATCCCCCCCGCTTCAAGCGCGTGAAAGACGAAGCCCCACGACCAGCGGGGGAATGCCGGTGGCATCAGCCAAAACACATAATCAAATCAATGTATATCATGTTCTTTGTAAACTAGATATAGCGGGTTGCATGGAGAACATTCAATGCGAAAACAAGCAAAGCCTTCCATGCGTACCATATTCAAAGGCGCGAAAAAACCCCAAATCGTCGAACCAGGGTTGGGACGACCCGAAGTGACGCTCAGGGAGACGAAAGAATGGCTTTCGTCATGGAACTGAGAAGCTCCCACTTCAAGCAAAGCGAAGTGGGAGTAGTTCGCCCATAATTGAATATATATGAATCAACAGCACTTTTCAAGGAAACAATGCGGCTGGCAAAAAATAAGGAGCTTGGTGAATTTCACCTAAGCCCCCTTTCATATGTTTACGAAGCGCCCGCTTCTTCAAGTTCTTCTTCCAGCTTCCCGAGGCGGTGGTACTCAGCTAAGATCGCCTCTTGAATTTTTCCGCGCGTAGCGGAGTTGATCGGATGCGCGATATCGCGGAACTCCCCGTCCGGTGTACGCTTGCTTGGCATCGCGACAAACAAGCCGTTATTCCCGTCAATGACGCGGATGTCATGGACAACGAACTCATTGTCCAACGTAATGGAGGCGATCGCTTTCATCCGTCCTTCGGTGTTGACGCGGCGTAATCTTACGTCTGTCACTTCCATTATGTTCACCACCTTTTCCCCTATATAAGACTCGATGTAATTAATTCCACGCCTTTCGGCAATTTCCTTCCTTTTTCAAAAAATTTTTTCTAAATTTCAGCAAGGGAAAAGATGGATGCGCCCCTCTTTATCGCACGAGGGCAACGACTTCGATTTCAACTAGGGCGTCTTTCGGCAGCCGAGCCACCTCAACGCATGAGCGCGCTGGTTTATGGTTCGGGAAATATTGACTGTACACTTCGTTCATGGCCGCAAAATCATCCATGCTTTTTAAAAAAACGGTTGTTTTCACGACTGTGTCGAGTGAGGCGCCGGCGGCTTCCAGCACCGCTTTCAAATTTTGAAACACTTGATGCGTCTGCGCCTGAATGTCGCCTTTTACCATTTCCCCCTCTGGAGTGAGCGGAATTTGCCCAGAGCTGTAAACCATATTGTTGACGATGATCGCTTGCGAATACGGGCCGATCGCTTGCGGCGCATTGGTCGTTTCCACTTTTTTCATTGAAAGAAATCCCCTTTCTAAAGTTTTATAATCAGGCAGCAGGCTGCCTAAAAAAACGCTTTGTAATTGCCTTCCTTGACGGCGATCCGCTTTTCTTTCACGTCCACCGCCGACAGTTTGACGAGCGAGATGTACTCGTCGACAAGCCGCTCTTTTGCTTCCTCAGACTCAACGAGCACACCGATGCCGGAGACGTTGCCGTTAAACTCTTGCAATAAGCTGACCATACCGTTGATCGTGCCGCCCGCTTTCATGAAGTCATCGACAATCAGCACGTTGGCTCCCTCCGCCAGGCTGCGCTTCGACAAAACCATTGTTTGGATGCGTTTGGACGAGCCGGATACGTAGTTGATGCTCACCATCGGCCCTTCCGTCACTTTATTGTCATGGCGGACAATCACAACCGGCACATACAAAAAATTGGCGATCGCATATGCGAGCGGAATTCCATTGGTGGCAATGGTCATGACGACATCCACCGGACGGTCGGCAAACATCGACGCATAAAGGCGGCCGATTTTGTTCATAATACGGGGGTCGCCAAGAATGTCGGTCATATACAAATATCCGCCGGGAAGAAGCCGGTCCGGGCGCGACAATTGCTCGCACAAATAGGCGATCACTTCCTCCGCCTCCCCGGCAGCCATTTTCGGAATGTATTGCACGCCGCCGGCCGCGCCGGGCAGCGTCCGAACCGTCCCGATTCCTTGCTGCTCAAACGTTTGTTTAATAATCGTCAAGTCTTCGCTGATCGATGATTTGGCCGATTCGTACCGATCGGCAAAAAACGTCAGCGGAATGAGCTGATGTGGCCGTTCGAGAAGATAATGCGTCATATCGACTAAACGGCCGCTTCGCCTAAGCTTCATAGCCGACCTCCTAAAACCGAATATTATAAATTTATTTTAACAAAAATGTACGTGTTTAATCAAGCGAATGCCGCTCCCCCAACAGCCTGACCGCAAACACTTGATCGCAAAAGCCCCGCAGTCCGTTATACACCCGCTGCATTCTCGAATCATGCTCGATCAGCCCAAACACTGTCGGCCCGCTTCCGCTCATCAGCACCGCATCAGCTCCGAACCGTTTCATTTGCTCTTTAATATGCGCAACTTCCGGATATTTTTTTAAGGTCACTTCCTCCAACACGTTGCCGACCAACCGGCAAATGCCCTCATAATCTTGCCGTTCGATCGCTTTCACCATTGCATCGACATCCGGATGGCAGACATGCTCAAGCTGCAAATTTCGGTACACATCGGCCGTCGACACGCCAATTGGGGGCTTGGCCAACACCACCCAGCATGGCGGCGGCGACGGGATGGGGGTGATGATTTCGCCGCGCCCGGTCGCCACAGCTGTTCCGCCGTAGACGCAAAACGCAACATCCGAGCCGATTTGCGCACCAAGCTCAGCCAATTCCCGGACGGTCAATCCGAGCTGCCAAAGCTTGTTGAGCCCGCGCAACGTTGCGGCCGCGTCGCTGCTTCCCCCTGCCAGGCCGGCCGCCACCGGAATATGCTTCGTAATCGAAATGGCCACCCCTTGGCGGATCGAAAACGTCTCCTTCATCAGTTTCGCCGCCTGGTACGCCAAATTGCGGCAATCATCCGGCACAAAGCGGTTTTGCGACACAATGCGGATCACATCCTCCTCAGGCAGCGGAATAAGCTCAATGCGGTCCGCCAAATCGATCGTCGTCATCACCATTTTCACTTCATGGTAGCCATCGGGGCGTTTATAAAGAACATCAAGTGATAAATTAATTTTTGCCGGCGCTTTGATCGACAGCCTCACTCATCTTCACCTACTTCCACGCACATTGATGATAAACGGCTTCTGGCCAGCCGCCTATCCGCCCGTTGTTTCCTATTTTCAGCGTTTTCCCGCGTGACATTCGCGCTTTTTTCATCAACCCATTTTACCATATTACCATGTCCTGGTGCCGTCGCCAAACGATATATGTAAAAAGGGCGCCCCTGCTAGGGCACCCTTGCCGCAGCGCGCCATCGCCGCCGGCGCTATTCCGTTTTTCCGGCCAGCTGCCGTTCCGCCCGTTCAATCGCCAATCTTACCATGTTTCCTGCGTCTTTCGCGCGGATGGCTCCCCACCCTTCACGCTGCACGACATCGTAAAAGCCCAGCTCTTTTGCCAGCTCTTCTTTTAAGCGTTGCGACATAACCCCGCGGCGTCGACCCAATGTCAGCAACCCCTTTCCATGTTCGTTGGCGTTAAGGCGCGAAACGTTGTGCAACCCGCCGGCGCAACAGCCGGCTGACTCGCCTGGTCATGGGGCAGATGAAAGGCGGCTGCGGCAGTTTTAGTATGAAGTGAGGAAGGCGGCTTTATGTCCGCCTATTTATGACAAAACAAAAAGCAGCAAACAAATTTGTCTACTGCCCCCCTGCTTGCTCATCGTCCCAAAACGTCAGCTTTACGGTCTCTGTCAACACGTCGGCGTAGCTGAACGATACACGTTCAAACGAGTTTTCTTTTTGATCCAGTTCAATGACAAATACCGATGGGTAAGTCTCCGCCAAAATGCCGCAACGCTCGATCATTTTTCTGCGTCCGCCGTTGGCCCGCAGCGTTAAACGTCTCCCGATATTAGAGTCCAGCGCTTTTTTAATATCGGATAAAGTTTTTGGCATTCGTCATCCACCTCACTATTTGCAATTATAACAAAGATTGTCTTCAAAGTCAAAAAAATAAAAATTATATCAGCGTGTTTTTATTGCTGTCAATGAATATTTTTCTACAATATCCTTCTTTTTATGTACCTTGTGGAACTTTTTTGTAAAAAATATGGCGAAAGACATAAAAAAACCGCCCGTCAATTGCGGCGGTTTTCCCCCCGTTCGTCGATCAGGCGAAACGGCATCCCGGTGCGGAGCACACCTTTCGTCTCGACTCCACCCAGCCCTTTTTCCCCGGTCAGCGTGTTGCGAAGCACATCCCACACATCGACCGTTTCCGTAAACGGGGTAAAACTGAGACGAGAAACGATATAAACCGGATCTAAGGCGTGAATGTTGACCCGCGCCGGCGAACTGGCAAAATTCGCCCCCGCGCGGATGAGCGATTCAAAATGCGATTGGCAGGCGCCGGCGAAAATGATGAGCTGATCGAGATGCGGCACTTTTTTGCGCGCTTCTTTCACTGTTTGAACAAAATGGCGTGAATGGCGGTACGCTTTCAAATCATGAAGCTTCCCTTTTGACTTTGAATACGAGTCATGACCGGTAATGACTAAAATATCCGGACGAAACTGCTCAATCAAGGAGCCGACTTTTTCCGGCATCTCGCTTTCCTCACAGTAAACGCCGTGCACCGGCACCCCAATCCGTTCATACAAATCCATGCATTTGCGCAAATATAACGGGTCGCCGTCCAAATGAAGGACGCGTCCCGGAATTTGAAAAAAATCTTTCTCCACCCGGTACCCGCCGGTTGCCCGATACTCGACTTTTTGCTTGATCATCTGATAATCTTGGCGAAACAGCCGGTATGACTGTTCAATCAGTTCGATTTCCCGCCTTTTTCGTTCTTGTTGCTCCCGCTCATCGATAATGACCAAGTCGCTGCACGGGGCGTCGGCCACAAGCCGCACGTCCTCGCCATATAAAATGGCTTCCCATTCCCCGTCCTTTTCTTTAAGGTCAATGACGCGGAACAATACGTCGCATTGGTAAGACTTGCGGGCGACAATATCGCCGATTTTGACGTCCATCACCGCTCACTCCATTGCATAATCGTTGTCATCCATACGATATGCAGACGCGGACAATAGGTGATAGACGCCTGTTTTCAGCTGCTGCGGCCTCAACGGCGAAAAAGCGGCGCCAATGCGTTGCTTAACGAGGCAAACTCGGTTATATGAAGCGTTTCCCCGCGGCGGCGCGGATCGATGCCCACCGCAGCAAGCGCCTGTTCGATTTGTTCTTTGTTCTCTTTTCCGCCTGGCAAGCTGCTCACTAAATTATTGAGCAGCGTTTTGCGGCGCTGAGCAAAGCTCGCCCGCACCACTTGGAAAAACACGTCCTCATCCTCAACAGCGACAGGCGGATGGGCCCGTTTCGTCAGCCGGATGACGGCGGAATCGACGTTTGGCTGCGGCATAAACACGGTGCGCGGCACCGCCATCACGACTTCCGCCTCTGTGTAATACTGCACAGCAATCGTCAGCGAGCCGTAATCTTTCGTTCCCGGCCTGGCAGCGAGGCGGTCGGCCACCTCTTTTTGCAGCATGACGACGATGCCGCGGATTGGGAGCCGGTCGGTAAGCAGCTTCATAATGATCGGTGTGGTCACATAATACGGCAAGTTAGCGACCACCATCCGGTCGTTCACATCGGCCAGCTCTTCCGCAATGACCGCATGCAAATCCGCCTTCAACACATCTTGGTGAATAATGCGCACATTGTCGTAGGGGGACAATGTATCCGCCAAAATCGGCAGCAGCCGGCCATCGATTTCAAAGGCGACGACCTTTTTTGCCCGCCGTGCGAGCTGTTCGGTCAACGCCCCGATGCCGGGTCCGATTTCAATCGCCCCCGTATCGCTGGAGACGCCGGCAGCATCAACAATTTTCCGCAAAATGTTCGCGTCAATCAAAAAGTTTTGTCCGAGGCTTTTTTTAAACGAAAAACCATACCGCTCCAAAATTTCTTTCGTCCGCCCCGGTGTTGCAATGTCTTTATGCATCGCCCGCCTCCTCCCGCATCACTTGCGCCAGCGCGGCGTAAAAGGCGTCTCGGGAAATGCGGAACACTTTCAGCCGCTTATGAAACTGTCGGCCGTTGGCATAACCGATTTTCAGCTCCTCCCCGAGCCGCTGCCGGCGCCGGCGCGCCATCTCCCCGCCAACCAGTCCGGCTTCAATCAATTCTGCAAACGTAATTTCTTCTTCCCAATCGGCTGTCTCTTCATACACGTTCGCAAGCGCCTGGCGAATGTCGTCGGGGGAAGCGTGCTCGACCCCAATGCCCTTCCCGCTTCTCGCTTTCGCGGCTTCGCGCGGCAAAAAGGCGTGTTTGCATCCCGGCACTTGCTCGGCAATCGTGCGGCGGATTTTCTCGCCGGGGAAGTCGGGATCGGTGAAGATGATCACCCCGCGCCGCTCTTTCGCCAGCTTGATCCGTTCGATGACTTCCGCCCCCACCGCCGCCCCGTTTGTTTCGATCGTATCGGCATCAACGGCGCGCCGGATCGCCGCTGTATCATCTTTCCCTTCCACGACAATCACTTCTTTAATCTTCATCCCATCATTGCAGAAACAGCGGAATGAGCGATTTTTCCTATTTCTGCAATGCCTCCTTTCCGGTAAAATAAAGGGTAGAGCGAACCGCCGCCGCTCCATGCCCCTATTTTATTTTTTCAACTTTGTTGAAACTTTTTTCTGCATCAGAAGTCTAATTAGACAGATGGAGCAATACGCGCATTGTTGCGGCCCAATGCCATTATAGCGAAAAAAAGCAGAGGGGAAAAACCCCTCCGCTTGCATTCTCCAATCGCCTTTCTATGGCAGCACCCGTATTTTGACACGCTTTCTGCCCCAACGAAACGCATCCGACCGTTCCGGGAAAAACACGTCGATTTTATATCCGCGAATGCTTGAGCCGGTGTCAGCGGCAATGGCATATCCGTATCCTTCCACATACACCTTCGACCCGAGGGGGATGATGGACGGGTCGACGGCAATCACTTTGACGGAAGGATTTTGGCGCAAATTGATGCCTGTGCTCGTTATGCCTGAGCAACCCGCACAATAGGCGGTATAGGCGGTGGCGGTGACGTAAAACTCCTTCGCGGCTTGATCGGCGCCGCGCGAGGACGGCCGGCCGGATGATGCAACCGGGTGCACCGTTTTAGTGCCAATGGCGACAATGCGCGGTTTGCTCTCTTTTATCGTTCTTGTCGCCAGCAATTTGCGCGCCACTTCTTTGCCGTTTTCCAATGTCACTTCATACGTTTTTTCGATTTTTCCCTTTTCCCCGGGTGCAATGACGCGCCGCTCTCCTTTTGGCAGCGAATCGTCCCGCTTCGTCACCACGGCAAAGTCGACGGGCTCTTCCACTACATCGGTGACTTTTTTAATCCGAACGATGTAAACCGTCATCCCAGCTTTGACTGTTTCTTGCAAGGAAGGTTCAATTCGGTCCCATTGGCCCAACGAGATCCCTTGCTGTTTCAAAAAGTCAGCGACCGTAGTCGAAGTGGTCCATGCCTGTTGCTGTTTGCCGCCGACATTTAGGCGAACCGGAAACGCCCTTTCAATGCCGATGTTCATGCCTTTTTGAACTTTGGCGGAAAGCGACGGCGCCACTTTGTCATGCGGCCCGACTGCCACGTGTTGCGAACGGAGCAATTCCCCGACCGTATCGGCCGTCGTCCACACTTTTTTCTTTTTTCCATTGATCGTCAATGTCACTTCTTTGCTTGCTTCCCAAATGATGTGAAGATCGTCGGTGATCGGTGTATTTAGAGACGGATAGACGTAATCTTCCTTGCGAGGCTGAATGCCTTGTTCCTCAAGCAGTTCCTCCACATCCTTCGCATAAGTGCGGATTTCCTGCTTTTTTCCGTTGATCGTGAGCGTTACATCATCTTTGGCCATCTCGTAGCCGGCCACCCCTGTGGTTGCCGAGATGGCGAGAAATCCGCTCGCCGTAACGGTCGCATTTTTCCTCCATAAGTCCAGCCACTTTCTCCTGTTTGGCAACATCGGAAACGCCTCCTTTTCCTCTGAAATCCCCTCTCCCTCTAACATGTACGCGCGAGCATACTCTATTATGCAGAAAATTCAGTGAAAAAGGAAGGGAGACTTGTCGACACGCGGTTGGTTCATATCGGCTGAATTTGTAGAATTTTATCGTCTTCGCCGCACCTTCGACAAGCCTCCCCGCTATTCGACGCCTAATTTTAGCGGTCGATGGCGAACAATTTTTTGGCATTTTCCGCCGTTGTTTCCGCTACTTCGGCAAAAGAAACGTTTTTAATTTCCGCGATGGCCTCGGCAACGTATTTGACATAGCTCGGCTCATTTCGTTTTCCACGGAAAGGGTGAGGCGTTAAGTACGGGCAATCCGTCTCGATTAACAAATGGCGGAGCGGAATTTCTTTCGCCACTTCTTTCGGCTTTTTCGCATTTTTAAACGTGACCGGGCCGCCAAGGGAAATGAAAAAGTTCATGTCAATGCATTGTTTGGCCACCTCAACGCTGCCGCTGAAACAATGCATAATCCCACCGACTTCAGCAGCGTTTTCCTCTTGCAAAATTTTTAAAATATCGGCTGTTGCCTCACGGTTATGGATGATGATCGGCAGCTTCACTTTTTTCGCCAGCGCGATTTGCCGGCGGAAAACGTCTTGCTGCACGTCTTTCGGCGATTTGTCCCAATGGTAATCGAGTCCCATCTCGCCGAGGGCCACCACTTTCGGATGGGCGGCGAGCTGTTCAATCATCTCCAAGTCGTCATCGGTCATATCAATCGCATCGACCGGATGCCAGCCGACCGCTGCATAAATAAACGGATATCGCTCAGCGAGCTCGATCGCCCGGTCAATCGTCGGCCGGTCAAACCCGACAACCACGATGTGCGAAACTCCTTCAGCGCGGGCGCGCTCGATCACTTGCTCCAAGTCTTCCTCATATTGGACGGCGTTCAAATGAGCATGAGTGTCAAAAAGCATACGAAGTCCCTCTTTTCCACCTTGATGTTAAGTGTAGCATAGAAATTGGTTACGTATGTCACAACTCAGTAACATTTCCATTACAAAATAGCAACAAGGAGGTGTCAACGACGACACCCCCTCATCCGTTGCATTATTTGATTTTTGTGCCGTTTGGCACGTGCTGGTCGACGGTTGCCAACGAAAAGCCGTCGCCGCTGCCGCCGGCCAAAATCATTCCTTCCGACCATTCGCCGCGCAGCTTGGCCGGTTTTAAGTTGGCGACGCAAATGACCTTTTTGCCGACAAGTTCCTCCGGCTTGTAAAACTCGGCGATGCCGGAAATCACTTGCCGCTTCTCGCCGCCGAGATCAAGCTGGAGCTTCAGCAGCTTGTCGGCGTTTTTCATTCGCTCGGCGTGCACGACTTCGGCGACGCGCAAGTCGACTTTCGCAAAGTCGTCGATGGAGATTTCCTCCGCCCGAGCCGCTTGTTTTTCCTCTTTGGCCGCTTCCGCCGGTTTGCCGCCTTGCATATGCGCCTTAATGTACTCGACTTCAACGCCGATATCCAAGCGTGGGAAGAGCGGCTCCCCTTTCTGCACGTTCGTCCCTTCCGGAATAAGGCCGAAATCGTACAGGCTGTCCCACTCTTTCAATGAACGGTCGCTGATGCCGAGCTGGGTGAAGATGCGCTCCGGCGTGCGCGTCAAAAACGGCTGCAGCAACACCGCCGTATGGCGGAGCGATTCGGCTAGATGGGCCATGACAGAGGCAAGTTCCTCCCGTTTGCTTTCCTCTTTCGCCAACACCCATGGCTGCGTTTCGTCGATATATTTGTTCGTTCGGCCAATCAGCTGCCAAACGGCGGAGAGGGCAACGGAAAACTCCATCCGCTCCATTGCCTCTTCATATTGACGGACAACCTCGCGCGCCGTTTCGGAAAGATCTCGGTCAAACGGCGTTTTCGGGCCGCGGTACGGCGGAATCGCGCCGCCAAAATATTTCTCAATCATCGCGACGGTCCGGTGCAACAAATTGCCTAAATCGTTGGCCAAATCGTAATTGATGCGCTCGATAAACCCTTCCGGCGTAAACACCCCGTCAGAGCCAAACGGCACTTCCCGCAGCAAATAGTAGCGGAGTGCATCAAGCCCGTACCGGTCAATGATCATCACCGGATCCACGACATTGCCTTTCGATTTCGACATTTTCCCATCTTTCATCAGCAGCCAGCCATGTCCGAACACTTTTTTCGGCAGCGGCAGGCCGAGCGCCATCAGCATGATCGGCCAGTAAATCGTATGGAAGCGGACGATCTCCTTGCCGACGAGATGGACATCCGCCGGCCAATATTTGTGAAACTTTTCATCGTTGTCCGTACCGTAGCCGAGCGCTGTGATGTAGTTGGCCAGCGCATCGATCCAGACGTAAATGACGTGCTTCGGGTCACCCGGCACTTTAATGCCCCAGTCAAACGTCGTCCGCGATACAGCCAAGTCCTCGAGCCCCGGCTTGATGAAGTTGTTGATCATCTCGTTTTTCCGCGATTCCGGCTGGATGAAATCTGGATTTTCTTCGTAATATTGCAGCAGGCGGTCGACGTATTTGCTCATCCGGAAAAAGTACGACTCTTCTTTCACTTTTTCAACAGGCCGGCCGCAGTCTGGGCAGTTGCCGTCAACAAGCTGCCGTTCGGTGTAAAACGATTCGCACGGCGTGCAGTACCAGCCTTCATACTCGCCTAAATAAATATCGCCTTGTTCGACAAGACGGGCGAAAATCTTTTCGACAATTTTTTTATGCCGCTCCTGTGTCGTCCGGATAAAATCGTCGTATGAAATGTCCAGTTTTCTCCACAACTCTTGGATGCCGGCAACAATGTCGTCGACATATTGCTGCGGCGTGACCCCTTTTTCTTGCGCCTTGCGCTGAATTTTTTGCCCATGTTCGTCCGTTCCGGTCAAATACATGACATCATAGCCGCGCAGCCGCTTATAGCGAGCCATCGCATCCCCCGCCACGGTCGTATAAGCATGGCCAATGTGCAATTTGTCGCTTGGGTAATAAATCGGCGTCGTCAAATAAAACGTCTTTTTCTCCATCGGTTAGGCCCTCCCTCGTACTGTTGCGCACAAAAGCCCCCGTCCTGAGGACGAGAGCGGCGTTACTTCTATTTTACATAATTTTTTCATTGTACAAAAACATCTATTTCTCCTTGACGAAAAAAATATACGCAAATGGGCAAAAATACCTCCTTATTTTGGGCAATCGCCGCGAATTTATTATAGAGGGATAGAGTTTTGGCAAATAAAATGGTTCATGTTCCTTTATACCCAACCACAAACTTTTTTCCACAATAACAATATACATTTTTTTTAAATTTTACATATTAAAGGATTGACGCATAATGGAAACACTGATATGATTAGGGTGTAGGAAATTTGTCGAATATTGACGAATAAACGACAAAAATCATTGCGGAGAGGAGAGCAGACGATGAAATCGACGGGGATCGTACGTAAAGTCGATGAGTTGGGCCGTGTCGTCATCCCGATTGAGTTGCGCCGTACACTGGACATTAACGAAAAGGATGCATTGGAAATTTACGTCGATGACGATCGCATCATTTTGAAAAAATATAAGCCGAATATGACATGCGTCGTCACGGGGGAAGTATCGGACGACAACTTTAAATTAGCGGGCGGCAAAATCATTTTAAGCCGCGAAGGCGCGGAAATTTTGCTGCAGGAAATCCGCCAGCATTTGCAAGAAGCGGCGGACAACGAGTAAAAAAAGAGTTTCTCTGGTTTCAGAGAAACTCTTTTTTTTCTTGCTGCTGATGGTACTGTTGATAGACGTCGCGTTTGGACATATGCCGATCAGCCGCTGCCTGCTTTGCGGCTTCTTTTACGGAAAGGCCCTGCTCTTGAACATAATAGTCGACATGTTCGACAATCGACAGCGGCTGCCACCATGCCCCCTCCTCTTGCATGGCTTCATGTCCACCGCCGCGCGCCCCTTCGACAA
This sequence comes from Geobacillus sp. Manikaran-105, assembly GCF_002809955.1. Taxonomy (NCBI): domain Bacteria; kingdom Bacillati; phylum Bacillota; class Bacilli; order Caryophanales; family Anoxybacillaceae; genus Geobacillus; species Geobacillus sp. Manikaran-105. Next base: position 6,629 of record NZ_PIJG01000014.1, on the reverse strand, counting down.
TGAGGCAAAATTCGCCGCGGATGTCCGCCGTCTCGGCCCAAGCAACCGCCTCGCTCAAATCGCCGCGGATGAATTCCTCAAACCGTTTCGTCAGCTCACGGCAAAGAGCAATGCGCCGTTCACCGAACACGTCGTACATGACAGCAAGCGTTTCTTTCAAGCGATGGGGCGCCTCATAAAAAATCAACGTTTCCCGCGCTGTTTTCAACGACAGCAGTTGCTCTCGTTTTTCTTTTTTCGACCGGTCCAAAAAACCGACGAACAAAAAACGCTCCGTTGGCAGCCCGGAGGCGACGAGCGCCGTCACTGCCGCGTTGGCTCCGGGAAGCGGCACGACGCGGCACCGTTCATCCAGTGCAGCAGCAACAAGATCATAGCCAGGGTCGGAAATGCCGGGCATGCCGGCGTCGCTCACCAGCGCCACCGTTTTCCCTTCTTTCAGCCATTCGACAAGCTGCCGGCCGCTCGCATATTTATTGTGTTCATGGTAGCTGACTAGCGGCGTATGAATGTCGAAATGCGACAACAGCTTTTTCGTCTGCCTTGTGTCTTCCGCAGCGATCACGTCCGCCTCCCGCAGGATCCGCACAGCCCGAAACGTCATATCGTCCAAATTGCCGATCGGCGTCGGCACGATGTACAGCGTTCCTTGTTTATCCCGGTCAGCAAAGCTTTTTTGGTGCCAAAGCATCCGTCTCCCGCCCCTTTACGATGAAATGATGCCGTATAGAATGCGCTTCGTTTCTTCGGTATATTCATCATCCTCACCATACACGATGAGCGGGGGCAACACTTTTAAGTCCGGGTTCGCATCTTTCATCCCCTCGATTAAAATCATGTTCGCTTCTTTGCCCGCTTTTGGATATACAAACCGAAGCCGTTTCGGCTCAAGCCGGTATCGGCGCATAAACGTCACAAGGTCGGACAGCCGTCCAGGCCGATGGACGAACGCCGCCTTTCCGCCTTGTTTCAGCAGCTGGCTGCTGACACGAACGACATCCTCCAGCGTGCAGTAAATTTCATGGCGGGCGATGGCAAAATGTTCATTTTTGCTTAGCTCCTCTCGGCCAACAGTCGGAAAATACGGAGGGTTGCATGTGACAACATCATACTGGCTGTAGCCGATGCGCTGCGGCGCCTCTTTAATGTCACCGTGTATGATTTCAATTTGTCCTTCAAGTCCGTTGTATGCGACGCTCCGCCTCGCCATGTCGCAAAGCCGCTCCTGAATTTCGATGCCGATAATCTTCCCCTTTGTCCGCCGGCTTAACAGCAGCGGGATGACCCCATTGCCTGTGCATAAATCGACAATCTTCCCCTTTTGAATCGGCATGTAGGCAAAATGGGCAAGCAGCACGGCATCAAGGGAAAAGGAAAACACAGACGGACTTTGGATAATGCGAAGCTCCTCATTGAGCAAATAATCGAGTCGTTCATCTGCGTACAATTCCACCATTTTGCGCACAATCCTCCATAGAAAAAAATAACCTTTCCGAAATGGAAAGGGGAGCACTGCCTTTATTTTTTGTTCAAAAACGACAAGCAAAACAAACAATCGCCTTCCGTGCGAACGCTTCCGTAGTGGACGTGGCAAATATGGAATCCTTCTTGGTAAAGGCGTGCCAAATTGTCATACCCTTCGCCAATGTCAAGCAGCTTTTTGCCCTGTTTCGTTTCTTTTTTCTTCTCCTCATCCCATGCTTCCGACATCTGCTCGAGCCGCCGGCGCAAATGGGCGTTTTCAATCTGCAGCTGATGGTTCTCCTCGAGAAGTTCTGATACGCGTTGCTTCAGCTGCACAAGCTCACGGTAAAAATGGCTCAGCTGCTCCTCCATATTGGCCACCAATTGAAACACTTCTTTTTTGTCTACCTTTTCCACATGGCCCCACCCCAAATTAATCTGCGACACGAATGGACAGCGTCCCGTTCTTCATCAGCTCATCGAGCGTATATTCAACGACCCGCCCGTGCTCCGGCAATTCGATCTGCAACACCCGCTCCAAAATGTTTAACCCGACGACTTTGCCAAAGCCATACGGCGTTTCGACATATTCCCCTAAATCAGGAAGTTGTTCTTTCGCTGTTTCGTACTCCTCGCTCTCATATTTTAAGCAGCACATGAGACGTCCGCACAACCCGGAAATTTTCGTCGGGTTGAGCGATAAGTTTTGATCCTTCGCCATCTTGATCGACACCGGCTCAAAATCGCCAAGAAAGGTCGAACAGCAAAGCATGCGGCCGCACGGTCCAATGCCGCCAAGCATTTTCGCCTCATCGCGCACCCCGATTTGCCGCAGCTCGATGCGCGTCCGGAAAATCGAGGCCAAGTCTTTGACAAGCTCACGGAAATCGACGCGGCCATCGGCGGTGAAATAAAAGATGACTTTGTTGCGGTCAAACGTATATTCAACATCAACAAGCTTCATTTCCAGCCCGTGCTCTTCCACTTTGCGCAAACAAATGTCGTACGCCTCGCGCGCCGCTTTTTTATTTTCTTCAACGACCCATTTGTCTTTTTCGTTCGCGACGCGGATCACTTTTTTCAGCGGCAGCACCACATCGTTTTCATCGACTTGTTTATTGGCGACGACGACTTTTCCGTATTCAATGCCGCGCGCCGTTTCGACGATGACAAATTCGCCGACGGGAATGATGAAATCACCTGGATCAAAATAATAAATTTTCCCCGCTTTTTTAAAGCGGACACCGACGACAGTATACAACGCTCTCCCTCCTTTACCGCTTTAATTGAAGAACGAGCTGCTCCATCAACAGCGCCTGGCTCATGTTCGTTGTATTTAAACGCGCTTTCGCTTGCAAGATCGCTTCCATGCTGTCCAAAATCCGCCGCTGCGGGCAAGAAAGCGCCCACTGCTGCAGGCGGTCAAGATGGTCGCGATAGAGGGCGCCCTCGCTCCGTCCCACCTGAATATGCAATAAATCGCGGTATATATATAAAAGCAAATCGAGGCCAAGGTCAAGCTGGTGTTTTTCCGAAAAGTGCGGAACCACACGATCGTGGATGAAAAACAGCAACTGCAGCTCCGGTTTGCCGAGCATCTCATACAATTGTAGCACTAACGTTCGCGCATCAGCAAACCAACGGTCTTGACTGATCGCCAACGCCTCATCGTAGCTGTTCGTCACGTGGGCCGCCAGCAACGCCAACGAAGGCGGCACGCGCTCCTCCATGAGCCGGGCCGCGAGTTCCGCCGGCGGCAGCGGTCGGAAAGAAAGAACTTGACAGCGGGAAATAATCGTTCCTAACATTCGGTGATATTGCTCGGTCAACAGCACGGCCACCGTTCCCGGATGCGGCTCCTCCAGAAACTTCAGCAGGCTGTTGGCTGCGCTGGCTGTCATTTGATCGGCGTGCTCGACGATATACATCTTCTTATCCGACTCAACGGCTGTTTTTGTAAACTCTTGTTGCAGCCATTCGATTTGCTCTTTCTTGATCGACCCTCCATCCGGGCTGATCACCCGAACGTCCGGATGGTTGCCGGAATCGATGCGCCGGCAGTTGCGGCATTCCAAACACGGGGCGATTCCTGACGGGGACAAGCAAAACAAGCTTTTTGCCAACAACAAGCTAGCGGCTTTTTTTTCCGTCCCCCTCTGCCCTTCAAACAAGTACGCATGGGAAATCCGCCCTTTTTCAAGGCCGCTTTGCAGCATTTTCGCCGCCACCGGCTGATGCTTGGCCAGCTGCTCCCATCGCATCGCCATCACTCTCTCTCATTTCTTACCTTCTATTCTATCATGTTTATGGCAAATCATCACGGCCGGATTCATGGAAATCGCGCTTTGATCTTCCTTCCAGGCAGGCGAGCACTGCCGCGGCCGTCTCGTCAAACACGACATCGAGCGGCCGGCTCGCATCGATCACCACGATTCGGTCGGCAAACCGCTTGGCGAGCTTCCAGTACCCCTCCCTGACTTTCGTATGGAAAGACAACGCCTCGAGGTCGAGCCGGTTGACCTCCCGCCCCGTATGTTTCCGAATCCGTTCGAGCCCGATTTTTGGGTCAAGATCGAAATAAATGGTGAGCGATGGCATATATCCATCAATGGCAAACTCGTTAATTTTCCATACCTCCTCAATGCCAAGCCCACGGGCAAACCCTTGGTAAGCCAACGAACTGTCCACAAACCGGTCGCAAAGAACAATGCGCCCCGCCTCAAGCGCCGGCACGATCTTCTCGAGCAAGTGTTGGCGCCGGGCCGCCGCGTACAGCAATGCTTCCGTCCGTCCATCCATTTCCGTATAATCGCGATTCAAAATAATGGCGCGAATCGCCTCGGCGATGCGCACCCCGCCCGGCTCCCTCGTCGCCATCACGTCAAATCCACGCTTGCGCAACAACGATTCGAGCTTGCCGACCATCGTCGTTTTTCCAGCCCCCTCCGGCCCTTCAAACGAAAAAAAATACCCGTTCATCGTTCACGGCATCCTTTCTCTCATTCGAGTTCATAGACGACCAGCTGCCCGTGCCTAAGCCGGCTCCCTCCTTGTATATGCGCCCGATGGCCGAGAAGACGGCGAATCTGCTCAATATGGCGCCCGTCAATCCGCTCCCCAACCCAAACGAGCGGCACCCCGGGTGGATACGGAATAACCGTTTCCGCCGCTATGCACCCTTCCGCCTCCTCGATCGCGACGGCTTTTGTCCGCACATGGCGCAACTCATCGTATGGAACCACCGTCGACATCGGAGGATGTACGCAAGGGATGAAGTCAAACGGCGGCGTTTCCTCAACCGGCAGATCGCGCCACGCCCATTTGATTTTCTCCGCCGCCTCCATCAACCGTCCAGTGGCAGCAAGCGGGCAAATGAGCAAAACATTGGAAGGATCAGCCAGTTCGGCAAACACTCCTTCTTCCTCAAGACGCCGCTGCAGTTCATAGCCCGTCAGCGAGCTGCGCGTCTGCACCGTCACCTTCAGCGGATCGGTTTGAACACCGGGCTGACGGGAGGAAACGACCGCCACCCCGCTAATACGATCAAGCGCTGTCTTAAATCCGTCAATTTCAGCGACAATCGCCGCGACATCGTCCGCCGTCAGCTGAGCGACGTAGCGCCGCGCCAAATCGAGCGAGGCCATAATCGGGTAAGACGGGCTGCTTGACTGAAACAACTGCAAAAAATATTTCAACCGTTCAAGATCAACCCGCTCGCTGTTTACATGCAAAAACGCTCCCATCGTCATCGCCGGCAGCGTTTTATGCGCCGACTGGATAACGACATCGGCGCCGCAGGCAAGCGCTGACTGAGGAAACGGCGGGCCAGCCGCAAAATGGGCGCCATGCGCTTCATCAACTAGAACGGGAACGCCGCGTTCATGGGCAAAGCGGACGATGTCCGTTACATCAATGGACATCCCGTAATAGTTTGGATTGGTCAACACAACAGCCGCCGCATCGCGATGAAGCTCAAGCGCTTCCTTGACAGCTTCGGCACGAACATGCGAGGCGACGCGTACATCGCTGTCAAATTCGGGGGAAAGGAGAACCGGAGCCGCCCCCGCGATTTGCAGCGCATGCATCACTGACTTATGGCAGTTGCGCTGTACGATGACTTTCTGTTTATTTTTATCGCATACAGCGGCAATCATCGCCAAATTGCCCGCTGTTGACCCGTTGACAAGGAAAAATGTCTTAGCAGCCCCATACAGTTCAGCCGCCAATGACTGCGCCTCAGCGATAACCGATTCCGGATGATGCAAATCGTCAAGCCCCCCGATCTCCGTCGCATCAAGAGCCAGCAACGGCGCAAAAAATTCCGTTGCCTGCGGCGGAAACAACGCCCCATACTTATGCCCCGGCACATGGAAAGACACGGGGCGGCGGGCCCAATGCCGTGCCAATGCATCATATAAAGGAGTTTTCGCTTGATCCATCATGATCCTCTTTCCTAATCATCATTTACGAAGTGCAACGGCCGCATGCACCAAAAGTACACAGACACCCGATATGTATGAAGGCTGATGATTGGTTGAACCATCGGCCCCAAACGTGCTTTTTCCAAGATGAGAAACCTTTTCAAAACAGCTCTTCCCTTGCAGCCCAAAACACGGGTCGGCCGAAATCATTGTGTTTCGCCAGCCTGATGGGAAATGCTAAAAATAATATTAACATGAACCAGCCGGAAAGAAAATGAACAGACAGCGGCCGCCATTTTTCCCGAAGAAAAATAAAAACAGGCCCTGTACAGGCCTTCATGAGTAAATTTTCGACGCAACCATTTTCCGAAGCTTCTGCACATAAAATGCGTAATTTGGGTCATCCGTATTCGTTTGTACAATCGCTTGGTTGCAGTCAATACAAAGAAAATGGCCAAAAAGGAAAATGCCCTTCTCTTTTTCTTGCTCACAAACGAGACAAACTTTTTCACGTCGATTTTTCCCAATCACCGGCGCCCCCACGCTCTCCACCTCCCATTCTCTATGTTTCCCACACTGATAACATTCTATACTAGTAGACGATAAAGGGTAAAAAAAGCACCCCATTGCGCGTCATGCACAATAGGGTGCTCTGTTTTCCGCCTAGCAGCGACCTACTCTTGCAGGGGCGCTGGCCCCAACTACCATCGGCGCTGGAGGGCTTAACTTCCGTGTTCGGGATGG
>NZ_PIJG01000130.1:0-1257 GCF_002809955.1 Geobacillus sp. Manikaran-105 | reverse complement strand
GTTGTTAGGTTTTACATCCGAACGAGCTTGGCACCGATTTGTGATCGGAAACTTATTTTCGAAAGATTTATTTCCTGAACGCTCTCGATATAACCGTCGCTGTCGAGATCTTGGCTTTGCCATCAAATGGATACGACATCAACTAGCCAAACGCGGACAACATCACGCTTATGCAGTAGTGGACAGCTTACCCATTGAACTCTGCCACCACGCACGAATGTATCGTGTCAAACGGTTTCAAGGAATCGCCGATATTGGGTATTGTGCATCCAAAAAGATGGCTTACTATGGGTTGAAGCTTCATCTTCAGATCACCGACCAAGCGCTTCCGATGGGATATGTCGTCACCGAAGCATCCTGCCACGACCGGACAGCTGCATAAACCGTGATGACCCAACTTCCTCATCCGTACGCACTTGGTGATAAAGGATATATGAGCCAAGACTTGCAAAAGAAGCTGTATGATGAATACAAGATCGCTTTTTGGACGCCCGTTCGGAAAAACCAGAAGATCCACCAATCGAAAGCATGGAAACGGTGGATGAAACGAAAGCGCAAAGTCATTGAAACCGTGTTTTCCGTTCTCATTGATCAGTACCGGATCACGGAGATTCGAGCCAACTCTGTTTCTGGATTTGAATCAGCTTTGGATGGCATTTTACTCGCTTATTCACTCGTCATTCTTGGGCTAGTTGAGCGTTAAAGTTCAACTAGCACCACGGGTGGTATATAGTAAAGTAAGAGGTATGGTTTTCTGGGATTTCCCCCCTGCTCGATCAGGTGTTCGTAGAACACCGTCACGGGCATGGTGGGATGTTCTTTTCTTAGGGCTAAAATATGATCCTCATCATCGGGCGACAGACGCCTTGAGTGGCCGCGGTCCGAACGGCGCTTTGGCTTTAAGGCGTCAAAGCCCCCTTTTTTGTATCGGGTGCACCAATCGAGGATCGTCTTGGCTGCGATTCGCTTGTCGCCCTGGTGGGGAACATGGTGCACTCGCTCGCTCACCTCTTTCAGATACGTCTTCGGTTCCACCTGCCCATTCACCAACGGAGCGATTAGCCCGTACCGAAACAGCGCGATGTCGTGTCTCATCGATTCATCCATCTGGATCTCCTCCCTGTCCCCCTGTGATGTTGGACCGTCCCGGTCCCTCTACCTCCTATCTTACGAAACGGCTCGAGATTCGTCGAGAGGAAGGGTTTGTGGGAACATCAACCATCTCCGTTTTTGGTGTTAAGTAGAAAATCAGGAAGC
>NZ_PIJG01000129.1:0-1305 GCF_002809955.1 Geobacillus sp. Manikaran-105 | reverse complement strand
TCACCAAGCAAGCGGTCTTTCGCTGCCCGCACTGCAAAAAGACGCTGGAAAAAATCAAGGAACGCAAAGAATACAACATCTATAAGTGCAAGAACAACGCTTGCCCGTTTTACCAGGCCAACCTTCGCCGGATGACGAAGAAGGAGCGCCAACAGTTTCAACAGGATCCTCAAGCCTTCAAGGTGCGGTATTTGTTTCGAGAGTTCTTGTTTGACTTTCTCCCGTTGGCTTCCTCGTCGCTCATCAAGCCGAAGGTCGATTTGTCCCGGCTGGCTGCGTCGCCGCACGTGTTGGGGCTCGTGTTGACGTACTACGTCAACTTTGGGATGTCCTCGAGGGAGACCGCCGCCGCCATGAAGGACATCCATGGCGTCTCGATCTCCCATCAGACGGTGCTCAACTACGCCAACAGCGTCGCGCTTTGGATCAAGCCCTTTGTCGACCGGTTCCCGTATGAGCTGTCCGGTTCGTTTTGCGGGGACGAGACGTATATTCGCGTCAAAGGGCGCTGGCATTACCTGTTCTTTATGTTTGACGCCGTCAAAAAGATCGTGCTGTCGTATCGCGTCTCGCCCAACCGGGACACGCTCTCGGCCATCAAGGCCATCGATGATGTCCTCAGGAAGCTAGCGTCCCTCCCAGACGACTTGTCGTTCGTCGTGGATGGCAACCCGATTTACCTGCTGGCGCAACACTTCTTCGCCCAACACGGGATTTCATTTGACGTCCGCCAAGTGATCGGGTTGACCAATGAGGATCCGGTCTCGGAAGAGTTTCGCCCTCTCAAGCAGATCATCGAGCGATTCAACCGGACCTTTAAAGGCAACTACCGCCCGACCCATGGGTTTGGTGCGGAAGAAGGCTCGGTGTCCTTTGTGACGCTGTTTGTGGCGTATTTCAACTTTCTGCGCCCACACAGCGCGCTCGAAGGCCGGGTGCCGGTCGTCATCCCGGAACTGGCGGATCTTCCGCATATGCCGGCCCGGTGGACGAAGCTGATCGCCATGGCACAAGCGTTTCTCCAACAAGAGGCGGCCTGACTTTTTTGTCCTCCGGAGCCCGTTGAACAGAACTCCTGCCGGATTCGGCGAAGCGAACCCTTGACCAACCGAACACCGCCAAAGGTAAAATTCGGTCATGGCAAGGGCGGCTTTCTTATTGCCTTCTTTTTTGTCCCCGTCGCCCTTGACGACTCTTCCGCACCTTTGGCGGGTGTTGGTCAAGGGCGAATCCGGCCCTCCGCATGCCCCACGATGCTCAATGGGATGATCTGTGTGGAGTTTTCATAGAACTTTTGACGCTACC
>NZ_PIJG01000128.1:0-1337 GCF_002809955.1 Geobacillus sp. Manikaran-105 | reverse complement strand
CTAGAAGGCCGGTGAATTAATGGGGCATAGACTTCCCACATGTCGAATTTTGGAGGCCATTCTCCCCGCCGTTTGGCGCCAAAGGATGGGAAGACGAGCAGGACTTCCTGCTCCCAATTCCGGTTTTGCGCACGCCAAAGAGCCGGTCCCCCCTCGTTTTTTTCGAAACCGGCACAATCGCTTCAGATTTTGCACGACGGCGGTCAACAGCGCCTGTTCTTCCATGGCGTAAAGGCCCCGGCTTCGGGCCCGGTCCAGCCCGTGACATTCCTTCCCTTCGGCGAACACATGCTCACAACGCGTGCGAAGGGCTTGAATGGATCGATAGCCGCCCTGTTGCTGAATGAGCCTCGCTTGATTGCGAATCTGAACGTCTCGGACTTTCGCCTGGCGCTTTGCTTCCTGAGCGGGATCCTTCGCTCGGCGCTTCCAGGTTGGAATCTCCTCCATCTCCTTGCAGCGCAACGGCACGAGCGGTGTGATGCCTTGAACGAAGAGCGCTTCCAGATACTCGGTGGTGCCATACGCTTTGTCCGCAGACAAGGTCCGAATCGTAATCGACGGGTGGCGAAACTGAATCGAAGCCAGCTGCTCCAAACTCGTCTCCCGTTCCGCCGTTCCAGTGGCGAGGCTGGCCCGTCTGGATAAAATCACGCGCGACTGGACATCGATGACGTCGTGCACCAGATACCGAGGATACGCTTCCTGCCCTTTGCCTTTCTTGTACAACCGGGCATCCGGATCCGTCACGCTTCGATGGGTCCGGTTGGAAAACGTGGCTCCACGGAAGTTTCCCCGTTCTTCGGCATGGACGCGTTCCCCTGATTTTGGAGACGGAGAGGGTGGGTCGTCATCCGGATCCCGGGCCTCGGTCTGTTCATCTTCCCGGGCAGTGCGGGCCAGATAGTCTTCCAACGTCTCCACCGGAGCGAGCTTGACCTCCCGCAAGCTGTGGATCGAGGCATTCGCCCGCACTTGGGTGCCGTCAGCCGCCGCATGGACATCCGGCGAGACCAACCCCGCCGCGATGCATTGATCCACCACATAGGTCATCAGCCGGTCAAAGATTCCATGTTGGCGCCAGCGTTTCCGTGTTTTGACGAGCGTCGTTCGATCCGGCAGTGTGGGGTGATGAGGGTCCGGATGGAGCACGGATTCAAAGTCGAGACCGCAAAACCACAAGTATCCGGCATGCATGGGGAGGATCTCATACAACTCCCGCTCAGAGTGGTCGAACAAATACGAGAGCAGCATTAGGCGAAGCAGCCGTTCCGGATCCGCCGCCGGGCGACCCGTTTTTTCCGTGTACAGGGGAGCCACCCAATCGTGAATGACGG
>NZ_PIJG01000127.1:0-1394 GCF_002809955.1 Geobacillus sp. Manikaran-105 | reverse complement strand
GTTGTTAGGTTTTACATCCGAACGAGCTTGGCACCGATTTGTGATCGGAAACTTATTTTCGAAAGATTTATTTCCTGAACGCTCTCGATATAACCGTCGTTGTCGAAACCTTGGCTTTGCCGTCAAATGGATCCGATATCAACTAGCCAAACGTGGGCAACATCATGCTTATGCGGTAGTGGATAGCTTACCCATTGAACTCTGCCACCACGCACGAATATATCGCGTCAAACGGTTTCAAGGAATCGCTGATATTGGGTATTGTGCATCCAAAAAGATGGCTTACTATGGATTGAAGCTTCATCTCCAGATCACTGACCAAGCGCTTCCGATGGGATATGTCGTCACCGAAGCATCCTGTCACGACCGGACAGCTGCGGAAACCGTGATGGTCCAACTTCCTCATCCGTATACACTTGGTAACAAAGGATATGTGAGCCAAGACTTGCAAAAGAAGCTGTATGATGAATACAAGATCACTTTTTGGACGCCCGTTCGGAAAAACCAGAAAATCCATCAATCGAAAGCATGGAAACGATGGATGAAACGAAAGCGCAAAGTCATTGAAACCGTGTTTTCCGTTCTCATTGATCAGTACCGGATCACAGAGATTCGATCCAACTCTGTTTCTGGATTTGAATCATCTTTGGATGGCATTTTACTCGCTTATTCACTCGTCATTCTTGGGTTAGTTGAGCGTTAAAGTTCAACTAGCACCATGGGTTATATATATTTTTTGGGTCTTCACCATTTTCTGTGATTTCTACTCAATCCTAGATACATGTTAGCTGGATGAAATAGGTTCATCAGTCAGGATCCTTCTTCCGCATACAGACCACGAAGTTGGTAGAATGGAAACAGTCAAGTGCTTTCCTTGACGGGTTCCATTCTACCAACTATCATACCGATAGCGGAAGAAGGGAGCGCTTAAGCAGCCTGACTGCCTGTAGTGTTCCCTGTACACTCCAGAAATACACGCAAACGAAACCGTTCTAGATTTCGATAGCCATATGCCCGGCGTTTGATGTTTTTGATCTTGTGATTCGTCCACTCGATTCGGGCATTGGTATATGGGCACAAAAAGTAGGAAAGAATCGGCTCCTTCCACCTTTCAAGCGTGTTGGCTGCTTCCTGAAAAGAAGTGAAAGGGCTCTGTTTAGCTAACTGAATTCATTCTTCCAAGCGTTCCTTTGCTTCGTGATATCCATCGGTTCGGTAAAAATCCCGAAACAACTCTTTGAGATAATAAGCAATGGAGAGTACCGGATACTCCTCCAAGATATCGTCTAATCGACGCCGTTGGTCCTTACGAAGCTTTTCACAGCCTTTTAAGAGAAGATATCGAGCCTTTTTCAATGGAGAACATTCCTTTCTTGCTTGATCCAAGGCTTGTG
>NZ_PIJG01000126.1:0-1465 GCF_002809955.1 Geobacillus sp. Manikaran-105 | reverse complement strand
AACGATGTACTCTATTCCTTTTCGTTGAAGGTTCATAGCACCAATGCGGTCATCGTTTGAGGTATATCCGCATGTTCGACAACAAAAGGTGTGTGTACGCTTGTTTCGATTGGCTTTTTCCGTATGACCACACTTTGGACATGTCAAAGAGGTGTAATGCGGAGCAACCACCATCACTTTTGACCCATGCAAACGTGCCTTATACTCTAACATTTGACGGAACTGATAGAACGCCCACGATACGGTTTCATATCGGTCATGGATACGTACACGTTCTGTTTTTTCACGAATGCCTGTTAAATCTTCTAATACAAAAAGGGTACGTTCTCCATATTGACGAACGAGTGCCTTCGTGACAGCATGGTTCACATCCGTCATCCAACGGTTTTCTCGTTGTCCGATTGTTTTCAACTTCCGACGCGCAGAAGCCGTCCCTTTTTGCTGGAGGGTTTTTCGCATTCGTTTGTACTTCGCCCGCATATGCTTGATTTTTCGTCCGTTAAAAAAGGTAGTTTTCCCTTGCGAATCATAAGCTGTTGCAAGAAAGTTAACCCCTACATCGACACCGACCACTTGGCGAATGTTGTGTTCATCTACGGTTGGAATTGTTTTGGTCATGGGGATGTGCAAAAAGAATTGGTTATGCTTATAGACGAGTTTGGCTGTGCCAAACGTCCATGAGCCATCAAAATATTGTTCCATGCCTTTTGGTTCGAATGGCACTTTGATTCGTCCTTCTAGCGTATTGACAGAAAATAACCCTTGAACAATGGAGTAATCTCGATTCCAAACGAGATCATATTCAGGCTTTTTAAAGCGAACCAATGTCCATTCGTGACCATTGCTTTTTAGGGAACGATATCTAGCGATAACCGTCTTGATTACAGATTGTGCCATTTGCGAACGCAAAGCGTAGTTTGATCGAAGTAGACGATAGGTCATGTCGTGTAACTTGGCTTGTGCAAGCACTTTTGTGTCAAAAATCACAACAGATACAGCGTTGCACGCTTGTCGATAAGCGGAAAGGGTGGCTTTCAATACTTCTGCTTGTTCCGCTGTTGGGTAAATTTTTATTTTGGCTGTTAACGTCATGTCCATTTGTCTCACCTCTCTTTCACTAAATATATTATATAATATATTATATCATATTTTTTAGTGATACAAAAACAAAAAAAGCGATTCCTCCCCCACTTACTCCCTTTGGTCGTTGAAGTGGGGGTCTCCTCGCCAAAGACGATGAAAAAAACAATTAAACAAAAATATAAAGATACCCGTGGTGCTAGTTGAGTGTCAGCGCTCAACCAGCCCTAGTGTGACCAAGGAATAAGCCAACAAGATGCCATCGAGTGCCACTTCAAACCCGGCCATGGAATTCGCTCGAATGTCGGTGATCCGGTATTGGTCTACGAGAATCGAAAACACCGTCTCGATGACTTTGCGTTTTTTCCTGATCCATTCTTCCCAT
>NZ_PIJG01000124.1:0-1534 GCF_002809955.1 Geobacillus sp. Manikaran-105 | reverse complement strand
GTCAACATGCGATTCACCTCCTTGTCTATCAATATTCACATCATGGACAGGAAAAGCAAAAAATATTCAGCTCACTTTATGATGTGGCTGAATAGTTACCAGCGGAACGGCACAATCTCCTAAAGTTTACAACGGCAACGTTTCTGTTGATGTAACGGGAGTTGACAAATTAGAGTATGCAATTGTAAAAGGTGACCTTTATTTAAGAGGAAACACAGCGATCGTTTTAAACCATGTTACGGTAGAAGGCGAAACATATTTCCTTGACTAAAAAAATTAAACAAGGCCCTGGGCAAAATTGCCAGGGGCTATGTATGGAAAAAATATAAACCTAGGGAGGATAAAATGAAGATAAAAAGTTGGAAGAAAACTTTCAACATAGTGCTCATTTGGGTTATGGCCATAAGTCTGTTCGTCCCGGTTAATGTATCAAAAGCAGCTGAAGTTATGACAGTTGCTGAAGCAATTGCCAATAATTCTGGAAACGCAACAGTAGAAGGTTATATAGTTGGAGTTGTAAAATCAGGAAATGGCGCAAGCATTACGTATTCACATACAGGGCCATTTACTGTCGATACGAACCTTGCACTAGCAGATAATCCAAATGAAACAGACAAATCAAAAATAATCCCGGTACAGTTGCCAAGCGGACCGATTAGAACAGCCCTTAACTTAAAGACTAATGCAGCGAATTTAGGGAAAAAAGTTCAAATTACTGGAAGCCTAGAAGCTTATTTTAATGTCCCTGGTCTTAAGTCTCCAACATCTTATGCATTTGTTGAAGATACTAACCCAGCAAAAGTCCAACCAGTCACCGCTTCCCCTGCAGCCGGAGCGGTTGAAAAGGGAACAGTAGTAACGCTATCAACAGCAACACCAGGTGCAAAAATCTATTATACAACGGACGGAACAGATCCAACCGAAACAAGTACAAAGTATACAGGTTCAATAACCATTGACGGAGATGTAACGATTAAAGCAATCGCTGTAGCAAATGGGCTTGAAAAAAGTGAAGTTCAGACTTTTGTCTATAAAGTTTTGCAAGAGCAATCGATTGCGGATGTAAGAAAACAAGCAGTCGGCACACAGGTGAGGACTACAGGAATCGTGACGGCTGTATTAAAAAATACCGTCTATATCCAGGATGAAACGGCTGGAATCGTCCTATACGGTTCAGGACTGAATGTTCAACGCGGAGATAAAGTTCGTGTAAAAGGAACTTTAGCAGAATACAGAACGTTATTGGAAATCAATGTTCAAGCAAGTGATGTACAAGTAATCGGATCCGAGACTGTTCCACAGCCGCAAGTGTTAACAGCAGACCAACTTAACGAAGATAAAGAAGGTATGCTTGTAGCTGTTCACAATGTAACCGTTGAATCTTTATCCAACGGCAATTATATTGCCAAAGATGGCAACGGAAATACGTTTGTAATTGTAACTATTCAGTCACATCATAAAGTGAGCTGAATATTTTTTGCTTTTCCTGTCTATGATGTGAATATTGATAGACAAGGAGGTGAATCACATGTTG
>NZ_PIJG01000123.1:0-1583 GCF_002809955.1 Geobacillus sp. Manikaran-105 | reverse complement strand
ATTCTCCCTTTCCACACAGGAGACTGAATATTCAGTCTCCTGTGTGGAGGAAACTAGTTCCCTATTCATTCCAAATCCATTTCAGAGAAACCCTACCCCCATTATATTACACAAAATTCTTGACGGTACCAACAGTTTACATCAATATTAGAACATCTTAATGAATTTGATGAATATGTAAATGAGAAGCTTCAGTTAATACAAGCTAAATTCAAAAGTTCTAGTAGCTTCATATATCTTCATAAAATTTTGGTGAATCTTTATTGTGGGAGGGGTAAAAGATGCCTGTCAGTTTAATATCCAAAAACCTACTATATCAGTTTCAAGAACTTTTAGAGAAAACGGAGAATGAATTGAATATTATTTCTCCCTTTATAGGAACGCAAACTGCAAACTTATTAGCCGATTGGCTAATTAAGAATCCTTCAGTAGTTTGTAATATCATTACCCGATTTTATCGGGAAGACTTTGTTGAACGTGTCAGCAGTATATACGGACTAGAACGCCTTTTACATGCAAATGCAAATATATATGCATTAGTTGATTTACACTCAAAACTTTATCTGTTTGATTCACATTCAACAATCATTGGTTCAGCCAATTTTACAAAAGGTGGTTTTGTGTCTAATCATGAAATTTGCGTACTAATGGATGATGAACCAGAAATAGCAGAAAAAGCTCAAGAGTATTTCTATGATTTGTTAGAGCAAATTCAAGCAACTGGGGATAAAGGAGTTGTTACACAAGAATGGATCGATGAAGAAAAGAGGTATGTTCCTCAGTTGGCAGCAAATCAAAGGGATAAGACTGTTACATATTCAAATATTAAGAAAAAAGGTGTAGAGTTAAAGAAAATTGTTCATCCTGATTTATTCGAGTCAATTCTAGAAAATACATATGAAGCAGACGAGGGAAGTAATGGTTATTGGTTAAAGTTTGAAGGGACCGGAGAGAACAGAATCCCTAATGACTTGAATTACCAACAAATGAAGGGTATACGGAATCGAGATTTGAAGACTACTTACTTTCCACGCAGACCAAGCGGAATTGCAAAGGATGATACTTTATTCTTAACAATTGTTAGTTACGATGAACATGGTCAACCTACACCTATGATTGTAGGGTATGCCAAGACAGAAGGATTCAATAAGGATAACGTTGTTGACGATGCTGATATTAAAGATGCTCCTTGGAAACATCGTTTTCCATACTATGTTGAATTGACAAGTGGAAAAGTAATTAATGCGCCTATTAAGAATGGTATTCGTTTAGTAGATTTGTATAATAGTATTGGGAAAGCAGCCTTCCCGTCTTTAAGAAAAAGGAATAAGGTAAGCCATAAAACCCTACAAAGCATGCACTTCAGAAGATCACACATTCGTATTACTCAAGAAGCGTATAACTTTCTAATGGATGAATTAAATAAGCGTTTTAGTAAATACGGTGAAATAAATTTATAGAGAACTAACAAAAAATGCACCTATAAACCCGTGGTGCTAGATAAACTTGAGCAAGCATAAAAATAGCCCTTGCTGGCGGATCTCCTGTAGAATGAAAGTGCGACCTGCCATTCGAAAGGAGAA
>NZ_PIJG01000122.1:0-2279 GCF_002809955.1 Geobacillus sp. Manikaran-105 | reverse complement strand
CCGTCATTCACGATTGGGTGGCTCCCCTGTACACGGAAAAAACGGGTCGCCCGGCGGCGGATCCGGAACGGCTGCTTCGCCTAATGCTGCTCTCGTATTGGTTCGACCACTCCGAGCGGGAGTTGTATGAGATCCTCCCCATGCATGCCGGATGCTTGTGGTTTTGCGGTCTCGACTTTGAATCCGTGCTCCATCCGGATCCTCATCACCCCACACTGCCGGATCGAACGACGCTCGTCAAAACACGGAAACGCTGGCGCCAACATGGAATCTTTGATCGGCTGATGACCTGCGTGGTGGATCCGTGCATCGCGGCGGGGTTGGTCTCGCCGGATGTCCATGCGGCGGATGACGGCACCCAAGTGCGGGCGAATGCCTCGATCCACAGCTTGCGGGAGGTCAAGCTCGCTCCGGTGGAAACGTTGGAGGACTACCTCGCCCGCACCGCCCGGGAAGATGAACAGACCGAGTCACCGACAGCCGACCGGGATCCTGATGAAGTCTATTCCCCATTAATTCACCGGCCTTCTATATAGGTGCAATTTGAATCTTTAACATTTGTAGTTTTTACAGAGCGATTGGATCGACTGTCGGGCGAGGCTGCGAAGCGGGTGATTGTTCGGTCACCGCCAGTCGAAAAGTGGATAAGCGACTTTTCCGTCAATGATATGTTAAACTTTTTCGTTGCATGTATATAGTAAGTCGATGAGTTCTTTGATAAACTGAGAATACATGCGAATTTTCCTCCAATGGTTGGGATTGGTTACCTTTACCATATAGGAAAATTCGCATTTTCTGTATCCTCTATTTTCTCTATGCACACCGATCTTGAATGATCAAGTACAACTTGTGGTGAATATCCAAAAACTATATTCACTATATAAAGTTTGACAATATACAAAAATACATAATTTTTGTATATTTTGTTAAAAAAGAGTATTCTTTATTTCCAATTTAACAATAACTTGTTAATATATACTTGTAAATCCTACCCTTTTAACAAAGGATAGGAATTTAATAGAATTTAAGGAAGGGGTGATAAAATGAAAGAAGTAAAGCCTGATGGCGTCTGGATGTGCGCTCTCAAATGTGCTGCACCTTGCCTAGGAGTTTGCGCAATTGACACTACTAGCCCAATTATGGATGCAGTAGGAACAACATCAGGATATGCTAGTGGATATGATTCATAAAAAATCTTCTTAGTTGAGATAGGCAAGTGGATTAAGGCGGTGAATATTGGAAAAGTCATCCTTAATGATAGGATGACTTTTCCAAAATATTTATGAAAGGATGAGTACTTTGGAAAAAAGAGGTTTTTACTTTAGCACAATGAATAATTCTTATTTTTATGATGATACGACAGGGAATGTAAGTGTTGTAGATAATGTTCCTAATAAGAGAGTAGTGTTTGGTGAGCAACGTTATGAGTTTAAAGCAGCGAACAGGGAAGAAATAGAAAAATTTATTCATGAAAACGGATTTAGACAATTAATACTGATTGTAACGGAAAATTGCAATCTAAGATGCAAATACTGCGTGTACTCAGGAAACTATGAAAACAGCAGGACACATAATTCCTTTAAAATGGACTCTTCCATCGCTAAAGAAGCTGTATTTAAGTATTTATCTAGTATTTCTAATATAAAGAAAAAGAAGCCGTTTTTGATACCTATAATTGGTTTTTACGGTGGGGAACCTTTATTAAATTATACACTGATCAAAGAAATTGTTACTTACTCTAAGCAAATATACAACGGGAAAATTTATTTTAATATGACAACCAATGCTACCTTATTAGATGAAGAAAAAATAGAATTTTTGGTACACAACAATTTTCTTCTATCTATTAGTTTAAATGGGTATAAGGAAGAAAATGATAGAATGAGAGTTTATGCCAACAACAAAGGTACGTTTGATGACGTTATGGAAAAAATACGCTATATAAAAACTAAATATCCCGATTACTATAGAACGAACTGTCAAATAATAGGGGTTTATGATGTAGGAACGGATTTGCATAAACTTCGAGAATTTTACTCCACGAATGAACTAGTAAAAAACAAATTGACTATGCTTTTGCAGGTATCCGATGTATGTACAGATTGGTACGACCAATATTCAGATGATCAGAAAAACAACTTTAAGAAACAATTGGAAGAATTAAAACAAATATTTATCAAAAAGTAACTATTCACCCCAGTGCTAGTGTATAAAAAAGCCCAGCACAAATAGGGCATTTCGGTCATAGAAAATGCCCTAGGTAGCGGAAAGAACTCGAT
>NZ_PIJG01000121.1:0-1685 GCF_002809955.1 Geobacillus sp. Manikaran-105 | reverse complement strand
GGGGCTGACCCAAAAGTCCGCCAAAAAGCGGACTTTTGGAGTCAGCCCTCTCTGGTTTTTGTATATTTTACCAAACGGAACAAAATTCCGACTCTGTTCTCCCCCTCATTTACGCCACCAAGGACAATTGCTTGTCCCTAGCGGCTTTTTTGAGAAGATTGTGGGCAGCACAAACCAGCCCCCATTCGATGGAAACTTTTTGGAGGCCTCGCAGGACAAAGCGACGAAACCCGCGATTTTGTTTGATTTGCCCAAATACACTCTCAATGTCGGTTTGGCGTTGGCGGTATCGGGCTTGCCCTTCTTCACTCTCCAACCGTTCGCGGGCTTTCTGTTTTTGTTCATGATAGACGGGGTTCCATTGCGTGGTTCGTCCATACTTGGAAGTCGTGCAGGCCGAACGGAACGGACATCCTTCGCATTCATGGCATTGGTAGTGTCGGGTGACCGAGGTGTATCCTGATTCCGTGGTCTGTTTCGAAGTTCCGGTGCGAACCAGCTTTTTCCCATTGGCGCAAATCCAAACGTCTTCTTCTTCCACATAGGTCCAATTCTGCTGATGATGCGGATTTTTCTTGACCTTGCGCGTGTTCTCCTTCTCATACGTATGGTACTTGATCAAGGCCGATATGTGCTTCTCTTCCAGCTTCACGTAGTTCTCTTCCGAGCCATAAGCCGCGTCAGCGATCAAACGTTCGGGTTCCACGCCGTACTTCTCTCGAACGGTCTCCAAATGCGGGAGAAGACAACGAGTGTCGCCCGGCCTCTGATGAAGGGAATACCCCAAAATAAATTGGCCGGAAGAACCCACCTGTACGTTATAGGCCGGCTTGAGCTGGCCGTTTCGCATGTGATCCTCCTTCAACCGCATGAAGGTGGCATCCACATCGGTCTTGGAATAGCTGTTGCGATCCCCGCATACATGGAGTTGGTGTTCATACTTTTCACTGCGGGGCAAGTAGTCCTCCTTCATCTTCTTGATGGCCTTCTTCAACGGTTGGTTGTCCGGCTCGGCCTCCAACCGTTTTTCCCACTCCTCGGTTTTCTTTCGGATTTCTTCTGACGTAAAGGCCGGCGAAGGGTCGATGTCTTCCGCCTTTTCTTCTTCCACGATCGCCTCGATCTGGGCAATCAGCCGATCGACATTGGCTTGGAGTTTCTCCTGGTACTTCTCAGCCGATTTGCGCCAAACGAAGGTGTACCGGTTGGCATTCGCTTCAATTTTCGTTCCATCCACAAAATAATCTTCCATCTTGACATAGCCGTCGGCCACGAGCAGCGTGATCATTTCCCGGAACAGGTCGTCAATCAGGTCTTTCATCCGCTCCGAACGAAACCGATTGATGGAGCGGAAGTCCGGCTTTTGAAATCCACTTAGCCACATGAGGGGAAGGTGGACTTCGAGCTGCCGTGCAATCTCACGGCCATGATACATTTTTTGGGTGTAAGCGTAAAGGAGAATTTTGGTCATCATTTTCGGATGATAGGCGGAGGCGCCCCCTCCTTTGTAGTAAGCAAGAAACGTCTCCATCGGGATGCGTTCAACCATCTCATGAACCACGTGGGCCATGTTATCCCGTGGAATGAGATCGGCGATGTTGCTTGGCAAAGAGAGGTTGTCCATGGTATACTCTTTAAAGGAAATATGATCATGTTTCATAAAAGAATCGCCCTTCTTTCGGTGG
>NZ_PIJG01000013.1:0-56217 GCF_002809955.1 Geobacillus sp. Manikaran-105 | reverse complement strand
TCGATCGAGTTCTTTCCGCTACCTAGGGCATTTTCTATGACCGAAATGCCCTATTTGTACTGGGCTTTTTTATACACTAGCACTGGGGTGAATAGTTACTTGTAATTCGTCCGGAAGATGTAAACTTACTTTCTGTTAATAAAACCTATGAATCTATTACCGGCGTCTTAGGTGCATTTGATGGGACATACCAGTTAATTCCTCGTGATGCAGCTGATATTATTACTGATTTAAGTAAAGTGCAACCTATTACAGCGACTCCTGGTTCGGGACTAGTGAAGAGAGGAGATAAGATAACATTATCAACAGCCACAGAAGGCGCGACAATCTACTACACAACAGACAACAGCGAACCTACGACAAACAGCCTCGTCTATCGTGAACCAATTACTATAACTAAAAATACTACGATCAAGGCTTTTGGTGTTAAAGATGGTTTAACGAACAGTGAAGTAGCTACCTTTAATTACATCGTTCAAGCTGGAGAAATTCGTATCCGTGATATTCAGGGCGCTGGGCATATTTCACCATTAAATGGATCAAATGTAACAGATGTTGAAGGTATCGTAACTTATGTAGTTGATGATAATAACTTTTATATGCAAGATTTACAGCCAGATAATGATGATAAGACATCAGAAGGAATATTAGTTTATAAAAAACTTCATGGCGTAAATGTTGGTGACGTTGTTCAAGTAACAGGACAGGTAAAAGAATGGTTACTGGAAGGATACTCTGAAAAAGCACAAACAGATTTGACTGTTACAGAAATAAATGCGTCATCTGGATCAATAAAAGTGATTTCAAGAGGACAACCGCTTCCTGCACCAGTTGTGATTGGAAAAGACCGAGCCCTTCCGACTGAAGTTATTGATAATGACAGTTTCACTAAATTTGATCCGGAAGAAGACGGAATCGACTTCTTTGAAAGCTTAGAAGGAATGCTTGTGCAGGTAGATAATCCAAAGGTTGTTGCACCGCAAAAATATGGTGAGATCATCGTTGTCCCTGAATCAATTCCAACGAATACAATAGCTGGTGGATTAAAAATTTCAGAAACAGACTACAACCCTGAAAGAATCATGATTGATATTAATGATGAAAACTATGTGGCAAAAACGGGAGATTATTTTAATGGCTCAATCAAGGGGGTTGTAAGTTATAGTTTCAGCAACTATAAAGTGTTAAGCAATAAAAGTGATTTACCAAAGCTTATTGAAGGAACAACCGTTCGTGAAACAACAACGATTACTCCAGACCCAGAGAAACTGACAATTGCTTCTTACAATGTAGAGAATTTCTCAGCAAAAACAGATGACGCAAAGGTAACAAAGCTAGCACAGGCAATTGTCCAAAATTTGAAGCAGCCGGATATTATCGGTTTAGTAGAAATGCAGGATAATGACGGGCAAACAGACAGCGGAAATACCAATGCTGATCAAAGTTTTGCGAGATTAATCAACAAAATTAAAGAACTTGGAGGGCCAGAATACGCTTATACGGATATCGCTCCGGAAAATAATAGGGACGGCGGTGCTCCTGGTGGAAATATTCGCGTTGGCTTTCTTTATAACCAAGACCGGGTATCTCTTGTAGAAGGAACAAAAGGTACTGCCACACAAGCAGTTGGTTTTGAAAATGGAAAACTGACATTAAACCCAGGCCGCATTGACCCAACAAACCCGGCGTTTGATTCCAGCCGTAAGCCGCTGGCAGCACAGTTTAAATTTAATGGAAAAAGTGTGATCGTAATAGCAAACCATTTCAACTCTAAAAGCGGAGACTTTCCTTTATTCGGGAAAGTTCAGCCTCCAGAATTCAAAAGCGAGGCTAAACGCCTTGAAATGGCAAGAATCGTTAACAATTTTGTAAAAGATGTTCAATCAAAAGATCCGAATGCAAATATTGTGGTATTAGGGGACTTTAATGATTTCGAATTTTCAAATCCTTTAAAAACACTAAAAGGAAACGAATTAACAAATATGATCGAGAAAGTTCCGGCAGAAGAGCGCTATTCGTATACGCATCAAGGGAACTCCCAAGTACTTGATCACATTTTAGTATCTAATAACTTGGCACAATCAACAATAGTCGATATTGTCCATATCAACTCATCTTTTATGGAAGTGCACGGACGTGCAAGCGACCATGATCCGGTACTAATTCAGATACAATTAGGTGCTACACAGCCGAAATATGACAAGGTATATAATCTTGTTGGATTCTCAACCAAAAAACTAACGATTCAAGCTGCCAACTCTCTGATCAACATGGACGGCACTTCAGTAATTAGAGAGGGAATCTGGCTAAAGAACTCAGCTACTGTTAAAGGGGAAGGTTTAAAAAATACAAAAATTGTGATCAGCCCAACTTCAAAAGATGCTGTCATTGACTTAAGCGGTGCAGAAGTAAAAGAAGTATTAATCGACAATGCCAATGTAAAAGAGATTAAAGGCGCAGAAAATGTTCAATTATGGACGGTAACGAACGGAGTTGATACCTCTAATATCATATTTAAGGATTCAAAGGGAGAAGTAATATCGCCTGTCACGCTCCCAAGTTTGTCGAAAGGCTCTGCGGAGATAAATCTCTGCAGGTCTTTTCTTTTTGTACTTTAGTAGAAACATAAAATCCGTTTCAAATAACTTTTGAGACAGTTAATATAAAATAGAAGCTAGATAAATAGTATTAAGCCCTAATTCCTACTAAGGAGCCAACGATTTCAGTTTGCAAAGTTTGAGTTATTTATTGTCAGAAAATGAAAATAATTATTTACAATAAAGCACTCCCATGGTACAATTTATTGGTAAAAAATCCAGGAGGGACCTATATGAGGAAAATTATTTCATTATTGTTGGTTTTTTGGCTCTTCACCACAACATGTATTTGACAAGCAATACGGTTTCCTGCACAAAGATGTGCAAAAATCACTGATTTGTTGATTTTCCCTCACAAGCGTAAATAGGGTATGTTCAGAAAAAATCAAGTACAACTTTTGGTGAAGAGCCTAAAGTATGCTCCTCTCTCACGAAAATGGAAGAATAATATGATCCATTTTAACCTATATTTCGCCCCTTAGCCAAGTGGGTGCGAAGCTTGTTTGACGAAATTTCGACATTTGCACAGCCAAAGCGGCCTCTTTTTCGTTGAAATCATTCTTTTTTCTCTTTTCTTTTGACGGAAAGACCTCTATGATGAAAGAAAAAGAGAAAGGAAGGAGCGGGCGGAAGTGAGGAAATGGGTGCAGGCGGTGGCAATCGGAATGCTGTTGGCTGCGGCCGGATGGCTTTGGATGCCGAGTTCATCAATGGTCAAGGCGGAGGATTGCGGGGAGCTTGTCGGAACGGAAAAAGTGTGGTGGGACGGCGCTGAACTGAAGCCCGGACAAATCGGCCGGTTGACGGTCACAGCGCCGACAGAGCTATGGTTGTCGAACAAAGCAGTGAAGACGCTGCCAAGCGGCGCGGTGTATCGCGTGTACGCGCTAGGCGGCGGGTATTTCGAGGTCGGCCGAGGATATGCGATCAAGAACGATGCCCGCGTCCGCTATGAAACGCCGTCAAAAGAGAAGTTGGCCGCTGCTTTATGCGTGCAGCAGGCGAAGGCAAACATGGCGGATGTCACGATGAACGGGGTGGCGATCGGCGACTCACGCGCCAAGGTCGAAGCGATGTACGGCAAGGCGAAGCGGAAGACAAAAAACGCCTACGGCCTATATTGGGAGGCGTATGATCAGGGCGGTTACAAAAACTTTTTGATGGTGAGCTATGACCGTGATCGGGTGGCGGCGATGTACACGAATCAGCCGATTGTCCAAACGAAAAAAGGAACGGGCATCGGAACGGCGAAAACGGCGGTGGAAGCGCGCTACGGCCGGCCGCTCGCCTTCATCCAAAAAAAGGATGCCGTCTACAACATTCAAAATGACGAATACGGGATCTATCTTGTCAACGGCCGCTACGTCACCTTCTTTTATGACCGGTACAACAACAACCGGGTGGATGGCGTGCTTGTCGTCAATCGGGCGCTCGAGGATGAAAAGCCCGGGTTTTACGGAACGCCGACGGAGGAGCTGCGCACGGCCTATGAATATCAAATTTTTGATTTAGCAAACGCGGCGCGCCGCTTGCACGGGCTTCCGGCACTCGCGTGGGATGCGAAGGCGGCGGCGGCCGCCCGTGAACATAGCGAAGATATGGCGGTCCATCACTACTTCTCTCATACGAACTTGCAAGGCCTATCGCCGTTTGACCGCCTGAAGCGCCGTGGCATCGCGTATCGCGTGGCGGGAGAGAACATCGCCTACGGACAATACGATGCGATTTTTGTCCATGAAGCGTGGATGCACTCGCTCGGTCATCGGCAAAACCTTTTATATCCGGACTTTACCCGCCTCGGCGTTGGGGTGGCGTTCAATTCATTTCATCAACCCTACTACTCTCAAGAGTTTTATACTCCGTGACCGCGGATGATGTTTTCGCTTCTACAGGGCGTCCCAGCAGTGCTGGGACGTTCTTTTTTTTTTGGACTAAATAAATGGAAAATGATCCCCCTTTTTGTAGAAGTTTGTCGTATAATAGAATCGATTGCAACAAAATGATAGAAAGAGAGGAAAAGGGGACCAGTGGGAAAAGCGAAGAACATCATACGCATTGGGGTCGGGGCGGTGTTGGCCGCATGGACGGCGCTGCAAGCGCCAGAAGCGGATGCCGGAGCGAATGTCGTCTACTGGGAAGGCATGCGCCTTGTGCAGGGGCAAATTGGAAAATTGGAGATCGTGAAACCGATTAACCTATGGAAACGGGAAAACGGGGCGCTGACGTTTGTCCGCGTGTTGCAGCCTGGAGAACAGTACCGGGTGTATTCGTATGACGAGGCGTTTGGCGGCCAATACGGGGTTGGCGGTGGATATTACGTCACCAATATCAAAGGACATGTTGTGTATAAAACGCCGTCGAGGGAGAAGCTGAAGCTTGTCAATCCGGGGCGGTATGGAGCGAGGCAGTTGGCGGTCGGCACGGTGGTAAAGGAGGTGTCGACGCGCATCGCCTCTGGGGTGGAAAAAGAGGAAATGGAAGTCGTCGGAACGCGCGGCAAGCAGCACGTGTACAAGCTTGACATCGATACGTCGAATGAGAGGCTGGTCATTGAGACGGCGCTGTCCAATGATCAAGTGCTTGGCATTGAACCGGTGCTTGAGCAGGCAAAACGGTACGATGGCCGCGACGGAATCGTACTGGCGGCGGTGAACGGCGATTATTTCAAAGAGGATGGTTCGCCGACCGATTTGATGGTGCACCGGGGAGAGATCGTGATGACGAATACAACGCCGGCGGCGGAACGGACGATTTTTGGCATCAGCGCTGATGGAAAGCCGATGATTGGAAACCCAGATGTTCAAATTGGCGTTCGAATTGGAGAAGGAGGCTCATATCCCGTCGATGGCATCAACAAGCCGCGGCGCGCTCATCAGTTGATTTTGTACACCCCGTATTTCGCTGCTTCCACGAAAACGAACGCTCTTGGGACGGAAGTCGTGCTGACGAATGTACAAGGGGTGTTGAACGGGAATGGAACGGTCACCGGAACGGTGAAGAAAGTTGTAGTCGGTCAAGGCGATGAACCGCTCCAGCCTGGAGAGCTCGTGTTGTCGGGCCATGGCCGGGCGAGTGACTATTTGCGACAGGCGAAAGAAGGGGATGCGGTGGAAATTTCCCTTCAGTATGACCAGCCCGAATGGAGTGGGGTGAAAGAAGCGCTCGGCGGCCGATACCGGTTGGTGGCGGATGGAAAAGTGCAGCCGTTTTCGATTAAAGGAGTCCATCCGCGTACAGCCGTCGGCATTGACAAGAACGGAAATGTCATGCTCGTCGTTGTCGATGGCCGCCAGCCTGCCCATAGCCAAGGAATGACATTGAATGAGCTGGCCAAGCTGATGCATGAGCTTGGCGCCGTCGATGCGATGACGCTCGATGGCGGCGGTTCTTCGACATTTGTCGTCCGCCAGCCAAACGGGCAGCTCAAAGTCGAAAACAAACCGTCTGATGGATTTGCGCGTCCGGTGGCGAATGCGCTTCTTGTTGTGTACAAAGAGACGCAAGAGAACGGGGAAAGCGAAGAAGTGCTTGATGACTTTGAAACGGAGTCGAAGTGGAATGCATCGGGCGTCAACTATGTGGGGGCTGCGGTCGAGCGGACGACAGAAAAGGTGAGAGAAGGAAAGCAGGCGCTGAAAATTTCATATGATTTTCGCGGGATGCCAGGGACATCCGGCGTCTATGCTAGTCGGGAGGAAGCGATTTGGATTTCGAAACGGCCGCAAGCGATTGGCATGTGGGTGTATGGAGACGGAAGCGGCCATTGGCTGCGCGCCCAGCTGCGGGATGGAAGCGGGCGCCGCATCTGGATCGATTTTGCCCGCCATGTCAATTGGACCGGTTGGAAATATGTGCAAGCCGCTGTGCCTAGCGATGTCGCGCTTCCGCTCATGCTGGAGATGCCGGTGCGTTATATGGAAACGGATATCGGACGGAAAAACGCCGGAGCGATTTACATCGACGGCCTTCGCGCCATCTTCCGCTGATGGGCGCGCCTCCCCTGCTTGCCTAGAAGAGGGAATGAACAAGGGATGTTGCTCACTAATCGAGAAAGTCCTTGCATGCTGTTCTTCTGGGCACTTGCATTTCTCTGAAAAGTATTGTATATATGTGGATAGGCAAACCGCAAGGGAGGCAAAAGCTTGACGATGGACGAACAAACGTTGTTGGAGCAGTTGCGGAAAAAACCGCCGAAGCTGGTCGGAGGATATAAAAAACAAGGATGGGCGATCAAGGTGTTGGAGAGAATCGCCAATCCGGATGTGGAAGACGAAGGGGACGGTCGGGTGACGGCCAAAGCGGTGCTGCGGGCGCAAGACGGCACGTATTACCCGGCTTTTTTGACAATTGACCTCCATCAACAAGGAAGAGTCGTCGGCGTCTATTTTATCGCTGAAAACAAGGAACAGTTCGATTTGATTCCGTTCGAATGGGCGAAAGAGTTTCTTGGAAAGCCAGAACAGGCCATCATTCCGTTTCGCTACCGGACGCTGAGCAAAATCGACGGGGATCAGCAGCAAACGAACTGGCCGGACTTTAGTTGATCAAGGCTGGCTCTGACAGTCAAAAAGGTGGCTGAAGAGTCGGCCTTATTTTATGCTTTGAAGGGCTTAAGTTCGATTTTTTTCAGAACATATTTTCATTTTGTGTCTTTTCCAGTAAAATTGAAATACATGTTTTATATTTTTGTAGATAGCAGGTGAAAGTGTGAGGAGAAAACGGAGAAAAGCATTTTCCATCATCGGATGGCTGGCGGTGTTTTGGTTGTCGTTTTCGCTGTTGACTGTTCAGGCGGAAGCGGCCTCGTTCCCGAATGTGGAGCGGCTTGAGCAGCATGCCGCCCAGCTTGAGCGGGCGATGAAAGCCAATCAATGGTCCAAGCCGTACCGTCTCTTGAACCAAGTCAAACGCGATTATGAGGCGGCGAAAAAAGAAGTGGCGCGCGTGCGTCCGCAAACGGCAAGGGCGCAGTTGGAAAAACGGATCGCGGCCGGAGAACAGACGATGAAAAAGGCTTCCGCCTACATCAGCGCTGTCGAAAGCGGGGAGCGATTGCGCGCCTTGACGGCCAACGTCGACCGGGCGCTGCGGATGGGGGATGTGGATGTCGTGTATGATTCCTATGCCCCGTTGCAATACCAAATTCGCAAAACAGCGATTCTCATCGGCCGTGTTCCGGGAGCGGCGCTGCGCGAAAAGATGGAAGGATGGTTTCAACGCCCGGCTTTGGCTGTCAAGCAGCGCGCGTATGATCCCATCAATATTATGAAAGCCATGGACAAGCTGCTTGATGCGTATGATGAAGGGGATATCGCGCGGGCGGAGCGGTTGCTGTCGCTTTGCGACCGGTGGCTGCCAAATGTGGTGGATGCGGCGACGCGCAAGCAGCTGGCGGTGTATATCGATGATTTTAAAGCGCCGGTTGTCTTAGATGTCGATATCGAATAAACCGGCGCATGTCGGGAGAGGAGAGACGGATATGAATGTGATTCAGCGATGGGCGGCGGCTCTTATGTTGCTTGCGGCTTCATTTTCGGTTTGGAGTCCGCCGGCGGAGGCGGCGGCGGCTCCGGCGTCAACGAAGGTGCTCGAAGAAGTGCGGGAGTTGGTTCGTCAGTATTATGTTGAACCCGTAAGCGATCGAGTGTTGAAAGCCAGCACCCCGCAAGATATTGTCAAACAGCTTGAC
The DNA here is from genome assembly GCF_002809955.1 of Geobacillus sp. Manikaran-105. Lineage (NCBI taxonomy): Bacteria > Bacillati > Bacillota > Bacilli > Caryophanales > Anoxybacillaceae > Geobacillus > Geobacillus sp. Manikaran-105. The sequence goes on along the minus strand of NZ_PIJG01000013.1, from coordinate 47,931 downwards.
CCGTATTCTGCCTATATGACAAAGGAAGAATACGAGGAATTTTTGAAGTGGATCGATATGGAGTCTGTCGGCATCGGCGTGATGATTGAGGAAGATGAGGACGGCGTCCACATCCTGTCTGTCTTGGACAATGGGCCAGCCGCCCGCGCCGGACTGCAGCCGGGCGATGTGATTCAGGCTGTTGACGGGCAGCCGGTAACGAATGAGACAATGGAAAAAGTATTGAGCTTGATTGCAGGGGAAGAAGGAACGACGGTGGCCGTAACCGTTTGGCGGCCGTCGACCGAGGAAACCGTCAGCGTCACCATCAAGCGGGAAAAAATCGACTGGCCGAACGTTGAGTTCAAACGGCTGGCAGGGAATATCGGCTATATTCAGCTATATAGTTTTGATGAGACAGCACCCGGTGAGATCGAACGCGCCATCCGCTCGTTAAGCGGGGTGAAAGGGTGGATTTTTGACCTCCGCGACAATCAGGGGGGATATGTGGAAACGGCGCAGAAAATCGCCGGCTTTTTCCCGAATGTGAAACAGGCGTTTCAGTTGCGCGACCGTTCGAATCACCCAGAAGTGTATGCCGCTGTCAAACAGCCGGTGCAAATGACGGGACCGATCCGGCTGCTTGTCAACGCGTCGAGCGCGAGTGCGTCGGAAATGTTGGCGGCGGCGGTGAAGGAGCAAAAGGCGGCCGTTTTGTATGGGCAACGGACGTTTGGCAAAGGATCGATGCAGGAAATGTTTGAGCTGTCGGACGGCAGCATGTTGAAGTTGACCGTCGCCCACTTTTTCTCGCCAAAAGGGACGCCGATTCATCACGTTGGGGTGAAGCCGGATGTGCCGACGGTCGTTGGGAAAGAGCTGTATGCCGCTCACCGCGATTTGCTGATTGGGCAGCTGAAAGGGTATCAGTCGCTCGGCAAGCTGCGCAATGCGCCGGTCGATAAGACGTTTGTCGTCCGCTTCTCTCGTCCGCTCGCCAATACCGCGGTAAGCGGAGTAAAATTGTATCAATTAGGCGGACGGGAAGCGGCGGTGACGGCGCAAATCCGCCGGGGGACGGAGCTTTTGATCAAACCGGCAGCGAAGCTGGCCAAAGGGCAGAGCTATTTGTTGGTCATTCCGCCGGTGTTAAAAAGCAAAGACGGCGTGGCGATGAAAAAAGGCGCTTACATGGAGATTCAAACCGCTGCTTCTACGAAATAAGGCTCTCCCATCGAGATGCGTTGGATAGCCGTCTGCTCTTGATGGTGCAAAGTTCGGCTGCTTCGACTAAGGCGCGGCCGACAGCGGGAGCGCGGTCGTTTTGAACGGAACGATGCAAAGAAAGCTGGCCTCCATCGGTCGTTTGGCGACCATGGGGGCCAGCTTTTTGCCGGTTACTCCTCGCTTGATTGCGTTTCTTGCTTTTCGCTCTGTGCCGGGGAGGATGGGATTGTCACCTTCCAGGACGTCCAATCCGGTTCTGCTTTGTGCAGCAATTCCGGTGGGAAGAGGAACGTCCATGGTTTGCTGGTGTGAGCTTTCACTTCCAGATGGCAGGGAAATAATCCGCGGGCGACGATATCGCCAGCATAATCCCGCACTTCAAGCGGGATTTGTTCAAAATGGATATGTTTGTCGCTGCCGTTGCGAATGAGCAACGTGACGCCTAGTTCACCGGAAGGCAGCTGTTTCGCTTCAATGCCCATGAAGTTCACCTCTCCGGGAGCGGGAGGCGGAACCGAGTCAACGAGGGCTTGCAGCTGTTGGCGCTGCTTGGCCGACAGCGTCTGCTCCCAGCTTTCCTCTAGGTCGAGCCGATGCCGCGGTGTCAGTTCAAAGGCGATCTTCCATCCATCTGCAGGCAACTGATCGACGAGCTTGTCCTCGGCGGCGAACAAAAACCGCCACGGGCGGGCCGTCATCGGCGGCAGTTCGCCGAAAGGGCTCATATCAAACTCTTTGCGGGCGATCGCCGTGCCATCCTCGTCAAGCAGCAACAGGCGGATTCGTTCAAAGCGAACCGGCTTCGGCAGCGTGTTGCGCAAAATGGCGACAGCGACAAACCCATCGTTGTATTCGACCAGCTTGACGCCGGAAATGGAAATTTGGTTTGGCTGAAGCGGCGGCAGCTGTTCGTGGTAAAAGCGATAGACGTACGTTTCTTCCGGAGACAGCTGCCAGTCCGGATGAAACGACAGCGTCGTTTTCGTTCCGACCTCCGGCTGTTTGACATGTTGCGCCGGCAGCTCGGCTTCCGGTTGCGTGCGTTGTTTTCGTCGGAAAATCATAGGGAACCTCCTTTACGAGGCGGCGTGCTGCGCCGCGGTTATGGTTTGTTCGCGGCGGCGGCCGCTTCGTCATCGATGACAAACTGGCTTTTCAAATAGTTCATGGCTGTCGTGCAAATGCCGGCGTCGATCGCTTGCTGCAGCGCGACGAATTCGCGGTAGGCGTCCATTTCAAAGGCGCGGTACGGATCCTCTTGGCCGTAGCTGCGCAAATGAATCCCCTCTTTTAATAAATTCAGTTGATTTAAGTGGCGAATCCAGTGGGCGTCGATTGTTTCAACCATCAAATGCTTAAGCCGCATGGTTTGTTCTTCGTCGCACGGAAGATCGGCGAGCGCCGCTTCAAGCGATTTGTATTCGTCCCAAACAAGCTGGGCGATTTCTTCTTTTTGCTTATGGCGAAGATCATCAATCGGATAGGCAAACCGGAAAAAGGCACGGCGCAGCTCGTTGTGCAGTCCTTCGATGTTCCACTCTTCAAAAAAGACGTTTTCCGGACAATAACGGTCGATCGTTTGCGTGATATGGCGATGGATGTGCCGAAGGAGCTCGGACAGCACCTCTGCTTGCTTCAGCGCCAAGACGCGATCGCGCATATGGTAGATGACTTTGCTTTGTTGGTCGATCACGGTGTCCAATTTCAATAAATGCAATCGCGCCGAATAATGGGCGTTTTCGATCGTTGTTTGCACTTTTTGGACGAACTTGATCGGGTCGGGCGACACGATGCGCCCGGTTTCATCCGTCTCGACTTTGCTTTTCCATTTTTTCAATTCATCTTGATCATACAAGCGGAATAAATCGTCGTCGAGCGAAATGATAAACTGGGAAGACCCCGGATCCCCTTGGCGTCCTGCCCGGCCGCGCAGCTGCATATCAATGCGATGGCTTTCATGGCGCTCTGTGCCAATGATGTGCAGCCCGCCAAGTTCCTTGACGCCTTCCCCAAGCAAAATATCGGTCCCGCGCCCGGCCATATTGGTGGCGATCATCACTTGCCCTTTTTGCCCGGCGGTGGCGATGATGCGCGCTTCTTCTTCCTCCGTTTTGGCATTGAGCAGGTGGTGAGGGATGCCTGCTTTCGAAAACGCCGCTGACAACCGTTCCGACTGTGCGACCGATGTCGTGCCGATGAGAACAGGGCGGCCGATGGCATTCATTTTTTTCACTTCGTCAATAATTTTCCGTACTTTCGCCTCGTACGTCTGGTAGACGAGGTCGTCCCAGTCGGTGCGGCGGGATGGCCGGTTTGTCGGAATCGTAATAACGCGCAGCCGGTACGTTTGCCAAAATTCTTCTTTCGACGGCGTAGCGCTGCCGGTCATCCCGGCTAGCTTCTCATACATGCGAAAATAGTTTTGGATCGTAATCGTTGCTTGGATGTCGTTTTCTTCGGTGATTTCCACACCTTCTTTCGCTTCAATGGCTTGATGCAGGCCGTCGCTGAACGAGCGTCCTTCCATCACCCGGCCGGTGAACGGGTCAACGATCATCACTTTGCCGTTTTTGACGATGTAATCGACATCCCGCCGCATGATAAACCAAGCGCGCAGCGACTGCATCGCATGATGGAGCAGCACGTGATGCTCCCAGTCGTATAGGTTATCGATGCCAAACGCCCGCTCGATTTTTTGCGCCCCTTCTTCGGTGAGGAAAATTTGTTTCGTCTCCAAAGACCGTTCATACTCTTTTCCTTCTTCGAAGGTGCGGACGATGCGTGCCATAATCGGGAACAATTCGGCTCCGATTCCCGATTTATTGGCGATGATGAGCGGGGTGCGCGCTTCGTCGATTAAAATGCTGTCGATTTCATCGATGATGGCGTAATACAGCGGGCGCTGCACTTTATCTTCGAGGCGGTACACCATGTTGTCGCGCAAATAATCAAAGCCGAACTCGGTGCCGGTGCCGTACGTGATGTCGGCCGCGTACGCTTCTTTTTTCTCGCTGGCCGTCATTTGCGACACATTCAGGCCGACGGTTAAGCCGAGAAAGCGGAACACACGGCCCATTTGTTCGCAGTCCCGGCGCGCCAAATATTCGTTGGCCGTAATAATGTGGACGCCTTTTCCAAGGAGGGCGTGCAAGTAGCTTGGCAAAGTGGCCGCCAACGTCTTTCCTTCCCCGGTCTGCATTTCGGCGATGTTTCCTTCATGCATCGCCAATCCGCCCATCAGTTGCACGTCGTAATGGCGCAGACCGAGCACGCGCCGCGCCGCCTCCCGGACGACGGCAAACGCCTCGGTTTTGATGTCATCGAGCGTCTCGCCGCGTTCGAGCCGTTCTTTGAAGACAACCGTTTTTTGGCGCAGTTGTTCATCGCTCAGCGAAGAAATGGTTGGTTCCCATTCATTGATTTGCGCCGCCAGCTTGGCAAGACGCTGCACTTCTCGCGCGCTTTCGTCAAATAGTTGCTTTACTTTTGCAAACATATGTCCATTCCTCTCCTAGACAGGCATGATTTACACCAAGTGCTCTAAACCTAATTATAGCACAAGATGTTTCCTGTGGAGGGAGGATGTAAAATGTGGAATCGTTCGCCGGATTGGCGCTCGAGCTTCTCGCGGCAAGGGAAAAAGAAATTTTTCATCCTTGGGGACAAAAAAGGGGTGTAAAAAAGGATTGATTTACTCATCGTATATGGTAACATAAAGATGATGTGTGTTTTCTCGATTCTACATGGCCAAGGTGATTGCTCATGAATATAGACGCGTTTGTGGCATGTCTAGCTTCTTTTATAACTGTACTGGTCATCACCCCGTTTGTGATCAAACTCGCGGTCAAAATTGGCGCGGTCGATCGGCCGAACGGGAGAAAAGTGCATACAAAAGTCATGCCAAGGCTTGGCGGATTGGCCATTTTTATCGGTGTCGCCGTCGGCTATTTTGTCGGCGGGGTGTATAAAGAGCAAGTGACGGGGATGACGGTCGGCGCCATCATCATCGTGCTCGTCGGGATGCTCGACGATTTGTACGAGCTGTCGCCAAAAGTGAAGCTGGCCGGCCAGCTGCTGGCGGCGTTCGTCGTTGTCGCTTCCGGGCTGAAGGTCGATCTTTTGACTGTCCCGTTTGTCGGCACGTTTGAGTTGGGGCTGTGGAGCTACCCGATCACCATATTTTGGATTATCGCGATTACGAACGCCATCAACTTGATCGACGGGTTGGACGGATTGTCCGCAGGCATTTCCGCCATTGGAATTGCGGCCATTGCCGTCATGGCGGGCATGGCGGGCAAAATGCTCATTTTCACGCTCTGCTTGATCATCTTGGGCAGCGTCATCGCTTTCTTGTTTTACAACTTCCACCCGGCGAAAATTTTCATGGGGGATACCGGCGCGTTGTTTTTAGGTTATGCCATTTCCGTCCTGTCGGTGCTAGGGCTTTACAAAAGCGTGACGCTCTTCAGCTTCGTCGTTCCGGTGATCATTTTGGGCGTGCCGATTTTCGATACGACATTTGCCATTATTCGCCGCATTGTGAATAAAAGGCCGATCTCGGCGCCGGATAAGTCGCATCTTCATCATCGACTGCTGGCTCTCGGCTTTTCGCATCGCAACACGGTCTTGCTCATTTATGCGTTTGGCCTGATGTTTGCCATCAGCGCGATTTTGTTCTCCGCCTCGACGTTATGGCAGTCCATTCTCATCGTCTTTGCCTTGATCGTCTTCGGGGAACTGCTTGCTGAACTGATCGGCTTGGTCAATGATCAGTACAAGCCGTTTATGACCTTTATTCGCAAGCTGCTTCGGGGAAGCCGAAAAGTATACGGAAATGACCGATAAATAGCAAATGGGCCGTTTGTGTCATGAAAGGGACAAACGGCTTTTTTCAGGAATTGCCCTTCTTTGGAAAATTATACCCTTCTTTTTCGTTGTTTATGCAGCTTCTGCCGTTCCTTCGCTGATTTTTTTTGCGGCAAGGCCAAGATTGCCACAAAACTGTCATTATATATTGACGCAAATGTGATAAACTAAACATGTTTATTCTATATATTTTTTGGATTTGGAGGAACTTGCGATGAACGTGCCAATGTTGGATTTAAGCGAACAGTATGAACAATTGAAGCCGGAGATCATGCGCGTATTGGATGAAGTGATGCGCTCCTCTCGCTTTATTTTAGGAGATTATGTCAAAAAGCTAGAAGCAGATATTGCTGCCTACAGCCGGGCGAAACACGGAATCGGCTGCGGCAACGGAAGCGATGCGATACATATTGCTTTGCAAGCGGCCGGCGTCGGGCCGGGCGATGAAGTCATCACAACGGCGTTCACCTTTTTCGCGACGGCAGGATCGATTGCGCGGGCCGGCGCCAAACCGGTGTTTGTCGATATCGATCCGGTGACGTTCAACATCGATCCGGCGCAAATTGAAGCGGCGGTGACGGAGAAAACGAAAGCCATCATCCCGGTGCATTTGTACGGGCAAATGGCGGATATGGAGGCGATCGCCGCGATTGCCAAGCGGCATGGATTGGTTGTCATCGAGGACGCCGCCCAGGCGATCGGCGCGAAATACAACGGGAAATGCGTCGGCGAGCTTGGGACGGCGGCGACGTACAGTTTCTTCCCGACGAAAAACTTGGGCGCCTACGGGGATGGCGGCATGATCATTACGAACGATGACGAACTGGCGGAAAAATGCCGGGTCATCCGCGTTCATGGCAGCAAGCCGAAATATTACCATCATGTACTTGGCTACAACAGCCGCCTCGATGAGATGCAAGCGGCGATTTTAAGCGTCAAATTCCCGCATCTGGATCGGTGGACGGAACAGCGGCGCAAGCATGCGGCGACGTATACGCGCCTGCTCGAGGAGGCGGTCGGCGACCTTGTTGTGACGCCGAAAGAAGTCGATGGGCGCTATCATGTGTTCCATCAATACACGATTCGAGCGCCGAAGCGCGACGAGCTGCAAGCGTTTTTGAAAGAACAAGGGATCGCGACGATGGTGTACTATCCGCTGCCGCTGCATTTACAACCGGTGTTTGCTTCGCTCGGGTATAAGGAAGGGCAGTTGCCGGAGGCGGAAAAAGCGGCGAAAGAAGCGCTGTCGCTGCCGATGTTCCCAGAGCTGAAAGAGGAGCAGCAACAGTACGTCGTGGAGAAAATTGCGGAATTTTACCGTCATTCCGCTTGATCGTCCAACCGGCCAAAGGAGACGTCACTTGCGCACAGCAATGGCGTTTTCTTTGGCGTTGGATCATTTGTTTTGTTCACAACACTTTGTTATTTTATGATAAGGGATGGTGGCCGGATTGACGGCGGAAAAACGACCGTTTGTGCTATACGAATATTTGCGCTTTTTTTGGCAGCGAAAATGGTGGTTTCTTCTCGTTCCGCTTGCAACGATCGTTTTGACCGTCATCGCAGGGTGGTTTTTGCTGCAGGGGGAGAAGTATACGGGGAAAGCTGTCGTGTTTACCGGATCGATTGACGTAAAAGAGTTGACGGATCCGAAAAATATAGAAGCGAAGTTTCCTGAGGTGAAAAACTTGGATGTCGTCGTTCCTGAGGAACAGTACGTGCAAATCACTGTCAAAGGCGACGATGAACAAGACGTGAGTCGAGAATTGAAGCTTGTTGTGTCGGAATACAGTCAGGAGCTCAAGCGCCATTCGCAAGAGCGGATTGATGTCACCACGAAATACTTGCATGCGCTGGAAGAACGGGAGCGCGCATTGCAGCAAAAAGTCGATTATTATAGCGAACAAATACAGTCGGGCCGCTTGAATCCAGAACAGCTCAATGACATCAGCGACTTGTTGGTCGAGTCGGAAAACAACTTGACCGAAGTGATGGAGCGCGTCAATCGCATCCGCGGCAATCTTGTCTTTTACGAAAAACCGGCCGTGTTGTCGGAAACGGTGGCGAAATCGAAAACGTATACGGGGCAGCTGATGGCCGTCGGCCTTGTCCTCGGCCTGTTTTTGACGGTCGTTTGGCTCGTGCTTTGGAAGTATATATTGGACGCGAGGAGGTACTATTCTTCATGATCCGTTTTGCCATTGTCGGCATGGGGCATATCGCCAAAAAACATATCGATGCCATTGAAAAGGCGGACGGCGCCGAGCTGGCGGCCGTGTGCGACACGAATCCGGAACGTTTGCGCGACGTGTCGGACGTTCCTGTTTACACTGATATGGAGACGATGTTGAAGGAGAACGAACAGATCGATGTCGTCAACATTTGTGTTCCGTCTGGATTGCACGCGCGGCTGGCCAAGCTGGCGGCCCGCTATCGCCGTCATATCATTGTGGAAAAGCCGATGGCGCTCCGTGTGAGCGACGCCGAAGAGATGATCCGCGCGGCGAAAGAATACGACGTGAAGCTCGCGGTCGTTCATCCGAACCGCTTTCGTCCGGCTATTCGGAAGCTGAAAGAGGCGATGGAGCGCGGGATGTTCGGAAAACTGAGCCATGCGAACGCCACGGTGCGCTGGAATCGAAATCAAGCCTATTATGACCAGGCGGCGTGGCGGGGGACGAAAGAGTTTGACGGTGGCGTCCTGATGAATCAAGCCATTCACAATTTGGATTTGCTGCTTTGGCTGATGGGGCCGGTCAAGGCGGTGCAAGCGATGGCGGCGACCCGTCTGCGCAAGATTGAGACGGAAGATGTCGCGGCGGCGGTCGTCGAGTTTGAAAGCGGGGCACTTGGCGTCATTGAGGCAGCGACGACGATTTATCCGCAAAACTTGGAGGAATCGATCGCCATTTTCGGCGAAACGGCATCAGTGAAAATCGGCGGCCGGACGGCCAACTTTATCGAAACGTGGGAAGCGGAAGGCGTCAGCGAGGAAGAACGGGCAAAGCTCATCGATGAGATCAACGCCGACCCGTTTGGCAAGCCGGGGCACCAATGGATCATTGAAGATATGGTGCAAGCGATTCGCGAAAACCGCGAGCCGATCGTCACTGGTTGGGACGGATTGGCTCCTGTTCGGCTGATCGAAGCGATTTTGCGTTCGGCGGAAACGGGGACAAGAGTGCAACTATCTGAGTAGAAAGGAATGAGAGGAATGAACTACGCGGAACGGCTGTTGCAAAAGTTTGAGAAACGCGACGCGGTCATCGGCGTGGTCGGGCTTGGCTACGTCGGGTTGCCGCTGGCAGTCGAAAAAGCAAAAGCAGGGTTTCATGTCATTGGCTTTGACATCCAACAAAGCCGCGTCGATCAAGTGAACAATGGGATCAACTACATCGGCGATGTTGTCGATGAAGATTTGCATGAGATGGTCAAGCAAGGGCGGCTCATGGCGACGACCGATTACGCCCGGATCGCGGAAGTCGATGCCGTGGCGATCGCAGTGCCGACTCCGCTCGATGAGCATCACCAGCCGGATACATCCTACGTCGAAAATTCGGCAAACGAAGTCGCCAAATACGCCCATGAAGGAATGCTTGTCGTGTTGGAGTCGACCACCTATCCGGGCACGACGGAAGAAATCGTGAAACCGGCGCTGGAGAAAAAGGGGCTCGTCGTCGGGGAGACGGTGTTCGTCGCCTATTCGCCGGAGCGGGTTGACCCAGGCAACAAGCAGTTTAAGACGAAAAATACGCCGAAAGTCGTCGGCGGCGTGACGAAAACGTGCACGAAAGTGGCGGCGGCGATGTATCGTGCGGTGCTTGAAGGCGATGTACACGAGGTGTCGAGCCCGGCGGTGGCGGAAATGGAGAAAATTTTTGAAAACACGTTTCGCCATATCAACATTGCGTTAGCGAACGAGATGGCCATTTTGTGCGAGCGGATGGGCATTGACGTTTGGGAAGTGATCGAGGCGGCGAAAACGAAGCCGTACGGATTTATGGCGTTTTACCCGGGCCCGGGGCTTGGCGGCCATTGCATTCCAATCGACCCGTTTTATTTGACATGGAAAGCGCGTGAATACAACTACCATACGCGCCTGATCGAGCTGGCCGGCGAAATCAACAACGCAATGCCGGAATATGTCGTCAACCGCGCGATGCTCATTTTGAACGAAGAAGGGAAGGCGCTGCGCGGTTCGAAAGTGACGGTGCTCGGCGTCGCCTACAAAAAAGACATTGATGATGTGCGCGAATCGCCAGTGTTGAAAATCGTCGAGCTGCTCGAGCAATACGGAGCGGAATTTGCGGTCGTCGACCCGTATGTTCCGTCGTTCCGGGCGTGCAACCGGGTGATTGAGACGGTCGAGCTGACGCCGGAACTGCTTGCACAGTCAGATCTTGTCTTGATTACGACGGATCATTCCAACATCGACTATGAAATGGTCGCTCGTCACAGCCGGGTCGTGTTTGACACACGCAATGCTATGAAAGATGTGTCGAAACCGGCAAAATACGTCAAATTGTAAGCGAAGGAGACGAAACCATGAACGTTGTCGATCCCTCTGTTGTTTGCGGTGAACGTGTCGAAATGGGCCATTTCACTGTCATCGAGGCGAATGTAAAAATCGGAAACGACGTTAAAATCGGACATCGCGTCACGATTCACGAAGGAACCGTCATCGGCGACGGCGTGACGATCGCCGACGGAGCGGTGCTCGGCAAACCGCCGAAGCCGGCGAAAACGAGCACCGTCAAGCTGTCGGGCGAGCTGCCGCCGCTTGTCATCGGCGACCATTGCACGATCGGCGCCAACGCCGTCATCTATCGAGGCGCGACGATCGGCGCCTACACATTGATCGCTGATTTGGCGAGCGTGCGCGAAAACGTGCACATCGGCCAATATGTGATCGTCGGGCGCGGGGTGTGCGTCGAAAACCACGTCCAAATCGGCGATCGGACGAAAATCCAGTCGAACTCCTACATCACGGCCTACACGACGCTCGAAGACCATGTGTTCATCGCGCCGTGCGTCACGACGACCAATGACAACTACATGGGGCGGACGGAAGAACGGTTCGCCAAAATCAAAGGGGCGACCGTCAAGCGCGGGGCGCGCGTCGGAGGCGGAGCGATTTTGCTGCCGGGCGTGACGGTGGCGGAAGAGACGTTTGTCGCCGCTGGGGCGCTCGTCACAAAAGATACGGAACCGAGGACGGTCGTGAAAGGATTCCCGGCGCGCTTCAGCAAAATGGTCGACGAGCGGGAGTTGTTATAAATTGTTCTCGGCATTCAAGCGTTTAGGAGCGGATTCGCTCCTTTACGCGTTTATGAACGTCGGCACGAAGCTGATTGCCTTTTTGATGCTGCCGATTTATACAAGCTATTTGTCAAAGGCGCAGTACGGGGCGGTCTACTTGATCGACCAATGGACGTCGATGCTGACATTTCTCGTCATTTTCGGTACGGATTCGGCGCTCTCTTTTTACTATTACGACACGGACGACAAAGAGAAGCGCCTTTTGTATGTGCGCAACGTCATGTACTTCCGGCTGTTTGTCGTCGCCATCTTATTTTTGGCTGTCGTTTTGGCCGGTCCGTGGATCGCAGGCGCGCTGTTTCAAGAACCTCGCTATGTCGATTTGCTGTACATCAGTATCGCGACGTTGCTGCTCGATACGATTTTCGTCATGGCGACGACGGTGCTGCGGTTTGAATTTCAGACGAAAAAAGTCGTGATTTGGACGCTCGTGAAAATGCTGCTTGTCGCTGTGCTGTCGTATGCGGCGCTCCGGTGGTTCGCGGCGACGCCGGAAGGGCTGCTCATCGGCCGGCTCGTGAGCAGCGCGCTCGTGTTTTTGTTGATGCTGCATTTGACCGTAAAGTATATGGTGTGGCGCGTGCGCTTTGACGTGTTAAAGGAGCTGCTTGCCTACGCCGCCCCGCTCGTGCCGACTTCGCTCGCCTTTTGGGTGATCGCCAACGTCAGCACGTTTTTCATCCAACGGTTTGCGTCGTTGGAGGAAGTCGGGGTGTTTGGGGTTGCCTTGCGTCTCGCGACCGTGATCACGCTCATCACGAGCGGCGTGCAGATGGCGTGGCGTCCGTATTCGATGTCGATGAAAGACCGGCCGGAAAGCCGTGCGCTGTTTGCGAAAGTGTATATGGCGCTTTTGCTCATTGGAGCGTTTGGGCTGCTTTTGATCGCCACGGCGAGCCCGTGGCTTGTGGAAACCTTTTTCAAACCGGAATATCGCGATGCAGCGTCCTATATCCCGTTTTTATCGGCCGTCACGTTTTTGAACTTTTATTATCTGATTGTTTCCACCGGCTTGTTTTTGACAAAGGAAACCGGCTATATTTCACGGGTGTTCACGCTAGCGGCGCTTCTTCATCTTGCGTTGAACGCCGTGTTGGTGCCGCTTTGGCTCAGCTGGGGGGCGGTCGCGGCCAGCCTCATGACGTATATTGTCGCTGTGGCTTTCATTTTTCGCAAAAGCCAGCAAGTGTATCCTGTGCCAGTGTCATGGAAAAAGATGGCTTTGGTTTTGGTCGGCACATTGCTCGCCCTCATCGTCATCGTCTACGTTCAGCAGGCGTCGCTTGCTGACGGCTGGGTGCTCGCTGGTTGGGGCTTGTTTGCCGCCACGCTCTTTGCCAGCCGGGTTGATCGTGATTTGCGCCGTCCGGTGCGCACGATCGAGGATGAAAATGCGCAAAATACTTGATAACCGCTCATCTGATCTAGGAGGTGTTTCGGATGAAAATCGCCACCGTGTTAGGCGCCAGACCGCAGTTTATCAAGGCTGCCCCCGTCTCGCGCGTCTTGCGAAAACAATATACCGAAGTGCTGATCCATACCGGGCAGCACTATGACCCGAATATGTCGGCCATTTTTTTTGAGGAGTTGAATATTCCGACGCCTGACTACTATCTTGGGGTGGGTTCAGGCAGCCATGGAAAGCAAACGGGCGAAATGCTGATGAAAATTGAAGAAATTGTCATGCAAGAAAAACCGGATTATGTGCTCGTCTATGGCGATACGAACTCGACGCTCGCCGGCGCGTTGGTCGCTTCGAAGTTGCACATTCCGGTCATCCACGTCGAAGCCGGGCTGCGCAGCTTCAACAAGCAGATGCCGGAAGAAATCAACCGCATCATGACCGATCATGTCTCCGAGCTCTTATTTTGTCCAACGGAGACGGCCGTGGAAAATTTACGAAAAGAAAATATTACGCGAAACGTCTGGAATGTCGGCGACGTCATGTATGACGCCATTTTGTACAACAAGGAGCTCGCACAGCGCCAATCGACGATTTTGGCTGATTTGTCGCTGGCGGAACAATCCTACTACTTGATTACCATTCACCGAGCAGAAAATACCGATGACCCCGACAAATTGAAAGCCATTTTGGCTGCTTTTGCGGACATCGACGGGACGAAAGTGTGGCCGATTCATCCGCGGACGCGGCATAAGCTTGAAGAGTACGGCTTGGACGCTTCGGCGATTCCAGGGCTTCGGCTGATCGATCCGGTCGGTTATTTGGACATGCTTCGGCTAGAGAGCGGCGCGAAAAAAATCATCACCGATTCAGGCGGCGTGCAAAAGGAGGCGTATTTCTTGCGCGTGCCTTGCGTGACGGTGCGCGAACAAACCGAATGGGTGGAAACGCTCAAAGGCGGGGCGAACATCTTAACCGGCACGGACCGCGAGAAGATCGTCGCGGCGGTCCACAAGGAAGTCGCCCCTGTTTATGCGGACGTCTTTGGCGATGGGCATGCGGCGGAGAAAATCGTGGCGGCGATCGGACAGCGATAAGGGTGCGTCGGCATGTTGGACGTGTTGATCTGGTTGATTGTTCTTGTCGCCTCCACCTTGATGTTTCGCTATGCAGCGGGGACGCTTTCATGGAAGGCACCGAATCTCGTGTCGATTGTGTACTATTACTCGTTCCTTCTGTCGAGCTTCATCGGCGCGCTGCTGATCGCATTGGGAATGGATGATTACTACATGATTCGCAAGTTGTTTCGGCCCGAGGAATACCGGCAGATCGGGTTTTTCGTCGTCAGCTTCGTTATGATCGTGTTCCCGCTGTCGATGGTGGTCGTTTCAAGGCTGTGCGGATTTGAAGCCAGGCAGGAGTTTCGCGCCTATTTGCAAAAGCCGCTTTCCCCGTTGGCCGGAGCGACGGGCAGCCAAGTGTTTTATGCGTTTTTGGCGCTGTCGCTGCTCAGTTTTGCCGCCATTGCGTATATGATTTGGAAAACGCCGACGATTCCGGTGTTTGCGCTCTTGACAGGGACGGATGAGAGCTTGGCTGCGTTGCGCATTGAGGCGTCGCGCCATTTTGCCGGAAACGTGCTCGTTCGCAATATTTTTGCCATTACGCTCACGCCGCTTTTGTCGTTTATCGCTTATTTGTTTGCCGAGCTGACGCACGAGTGGCGGTGGAAGCTGCTGTTTATCTGTCTGTTTGTCGGGGCGGTGTTCGTCAATGTGTATGATTTGGCCAAATCGCCGATTTTCTTTTACGTGATGATGTTTTTGCTGATTCGCATCTACATTGGAAAAACAAGGCTGTCGGCGGCGAAATTGGCGTTGTATGGGGGAGTGGGGGCGGCGGTGCTCGTCGGCATGTACATCGTCATTCAAGGGGTGCAAGATGTTGCGACCTTTTTGTCTTACAACAAAGGCCCGATCGGCCGCATGATTTTGGCGCAAATCGCGCCGACGTTTCTTCATTTGAATTTGTTCGGCGAAGCGCTGCCATTTCTTTATGGAAAAAGCTTGCCCTCGATTTTAACAGGGTTGTTTGACGTCGAGAATGTCCGCTCCGCCCGCCTCGTGATGGCGCACGTGTTCCCAGAGCGCATTGAAGACGGGACAGGGGGAGTGTTGAACACCCTTTTTGTCGCTGAGGCGTATGCCAATTTCGGTTATGTGGGGATCGTCATCGGCACGCTGTATGTCGGTGTCGTGACGCAGCTGTTGTATATTGGGTTTCTACGGCTGCCAAAAAATCCTTTGTTTTTAAGTTTGTTCGTTTATTTTTCCATTAACATCCCCCGCACGCTTGTCGGTGGGTTCACCGATTTTTTGTTCAATCCGACCTGGGTGCTGCTCGTGGCATTGTTTGGCGGAATGGCGTTGTGGCTGCGGGTGCAGGGGGATTTACGGGCATGGTTTGCAGCGAAAAGGCGAATCACGGATGAGGGATGAATGATGAAAACCGTATTGATTTATTACCCGTTTTCACTCGTCGCGGAACGAAACAGCGGGTCAAAGCTGCGGCCGTATGAAATGCATCAGGCGTTTTTGCGCTGGGGAGCGAAAGAGGGAGTGGACGTTCTTCTGATCGCCGGCACGTCAGCCGAGCGGGAGAAGCAATTTCAAGAGCTCCGCAGCCAAGGCAAGCTCGATGATGTCTGGTTTTGCTATATGGAAAACCAGACGATTCCGCTTTGGCTCACGGACCCAGGACACCGGCCGCAACGTCCGTTCGTCGACCGGGACGTTCTCCGCTACTTGAAAGCCCGCAACGTTCCGATCGGCGTCTTTTACCGCGACGTCTATTGGAAGTTTCCTGATTTGTATCCGCTCCGTGGTTGGAAAAAAGCGGCCATGCAAATGATGTACCGTTGGGAAGAACGGTTTTACGAGCGGTACTGCGATGTCATCTTTTTGCCGAGCCTCGAAATGGGAACATATGTCGCGATCCGCCGCCCGATGGTTGATTTGCCGCCGGGTGGGAAGCAAAAGCCGTTTCAGCGGTTCGGGACGGCGAAACAGCCGCTGAATGCCATTTATGTTGGCGGCATCAACAATGCCGACTATGGGCTTTTGCTCCTGCTCGAGGCGATTCGCTTGGCAAACCGCCGCAAGCCGCTTGTTTCGCTCACCGTCGTCTGCCGAAAAGACGAGTACGAGCGGCAGCCGCTTGCGGTGAAAGAAGAGCTTGCCGCCTTGCAAGTGCGCGTCGAGCACGTCAGCGGCGAAGCGCTCGACCGTTTGTATGCGGAGATGGATTTCGCCTTCATCCCGCGGCGGCGGAGCGAGTACAATGATTTTTCCGTTCCCGTCAAGCTGGTTGACTATCTGTCGAGCGGCCTGCCGATTGTCGCCACCGCTTGCTCAGCGCAAAAGCGGCTGATTGAAGCGGATGGGTACGGCGTCATTTGCGACGACAACCCGTCGTCGATGGCAGAAGCGATCGCCAAGATGGCGGACATGCTCGAGGAGTGCCGCTTGCGCATTGAGCAGACGTTTATGGCGAAACATTCGTGGGAAGCGAGAGTGGAAAAGGTGAAAGAAACGTTGGTGGGGGGCCTCCGATGAAAGTCGCCTTATTGGCTCCAAGCAAATCGATCCATACGCATAAGTGGGCCCGCTTTTACCAAACGCAAGGCATTGATGTGAAAGTCGTGACGTTTAAAGACCATTACGGGCCGGAGCAAGCGAAAGAAGTCGAGACAGTCGTGCTGCCGAAATGGCTGCCGGGGAAGTTGTCGTATTTTTCCACTGTCTTTTCATTAAAGCGGCTGCTCGCTTCGTTTCGACCAGATATTTTGCACGCCCATTATGCCTCCAGCTACGGGTTGATCGGGGCGCTTGCGGGGTATCATCCGTTTTACGTCTCCGTCTGGGGGCGCGACGTGTATCAGTTTCCGAATGCCAATCGTTGGAACCGACGGATGCTTGAATATACATTCCAGCGTGCGGATGTCATTTGTTCGACAAGCCGTGTGATGGCGAAAGAAACCGGAAAGTATACGGACAAACCGATCGAAGTGACGCCGTTTGGTGTTGATGTCGCCCGCTTCAAACCGTTGCCGAAACAGCCGAAACGGACCGTGACGATCGGCACGGTGAAAGCTCTTTCCGACAAGTACGGGATCGCCGATTTGATTCGGGCGTTTGCCATTGTGCACGAGCGGCATCCGCGAACGGAGCTGTTGATCGTCGGCGACGGGCCGCAGCGGAGTGAATACGAGGAGCTGTGCGCCCGCCTCGGCATCCAATCCGTGACGACGTTTGCCGGCAAAGTTCCGAACGAACAAGTGCCGCTGTATATCAATCAAATGGATATTTTCGCCGTGCCTTCGACGGAAGACAGCGAAAGTTTTGGCGTTGCCGCCGTCGAGGCGATGGCGTGCGGCGTTCCCGTTGTCGTCTCCAACGTCGGCGGGCTGCCGGAAGTCGTCCGTGAGGGAACAACGGGGTTGATCGTGCCGAAAAACAGTCCGGAAAAGCTGGCGGAGGCGTTCGAACGGCTGCTGCTTGATGAGAGGCTGCGGCAACGAATGGGGGAAAACGGCGTCAACCATGTCCATGAACATTACGATTGGACGGAAAATGCGATGCGCATGATCCGATTGTATGAGCAAACGTTGAAAGGCGGTGGAGGGAGTCGATGAGGAACAAAGCCGTCATATCAGCCGCCGCGGTTGGTGCTCGTTTGTTGCCGAAAGCGGAGGCTAAGTCGCGAAGCCGGCGGCTTTCCGTTGGCAAGCTCATGATGACCGTCGGTTCGCGGCAACGATTATACATCCAAGGACAGCGGGACGATGCCAGGGGGGCGTTTCCCCTTTTCCACGCCTCGTTTGCGCTCGCCTCTTGGCGCTCGAAATGGAACGTTCGTTTGCGATTTTTTGGGAAAGTGGTGTGGAGCGGGCCATGAGGATCATTTACCTATGCCAACACTTCCCGCCGGAAACAGGCGCACCGCAAATTCGTGTGTATGAGGTGAGCAAGGAGCTGATCAAACGGGGGCATCAAGTGGAAGTGCTCACGGCGTTCCCGCATCACCCGCACGGCGTCATCCCCAAGCCATACCGCGGCCTGTTTTATTTGTTCGAACAATGGGACGGCATTCCCGTTCATCGGACATGGATTTATCCGTCGCCAAAGGGGAGCTTTTGGAAACGGCTCGCTTCGTATTTTTCGTTTACGTTCAGCTCGTTTTATTCGCTGCTTGTGAAAGCGAAGCCGACGGATGTGATCATTTGCAATTCCCCGCCGTTGTTTTTAGGGATCACCGGGTACGTGGGCGCGAAGTTGAAACGGGCGAAGTTTGTTTTCAACGTCGCCGACATTTGGCCGGAATCGGCCGTTGAGCTCGGCATTTTGAAAAATCGGCTGTTCATCCGAATGGCGAGATGGCTCGAGCTGTTTTTATACCGGAAGGCGTGGAAAATCGCCGCCGCGACGGAAGGCATTCGCGATTATATGATTGAGCAAGGGAAGGCGCCCGAGGATGTCTTTTTATTGCCGAACGGCGTCAACACGGATGTGTTTCGCCCGCTGCCGAAAAACAAGAAGCTGCTTGCGGAATTAGGGCTCGAAGGAAAAGTGGTGTTTACGTACGCCGGAACGATGGGATACGCCCAAGGGCTCGATTCGGTGCTGCGGGCGGCGGCCATCGTCAAAGCAAAAGATGAACGGGCGCATTTCCTGTTTGTCGGCGACGGCCAAGAGCGAGAAAAGCTGATGGCGTTAAAAGAAGAGCTCGGCCTTGACAATGTGACGTTTTACGGATCCGTTCCGGTTGAGAAGATGCCGGAGATTTTCTCCATCACCGATTACAGCATCGTTTCGCTGCGCAACATCGATTTGTTTAAAGGGGCAAGGCCGTCGAAAATTTTCCCGGCGATCGCCACCGGAACCCCGGTGCTGTATTGCGGCGAAGGGGAGAGCGCCGAGATTTTAGAAACATACCATTGCGGAAAAATCGCTCCTCCAGAAAATCCTGAACAGATCGCTGCAGCGGTTCTCGAGTTGCTTTGCCTTCCGAGCGAGGAATACGAAAAGATGGCGGAAAATGGGCGCAAGTTGGCGGTGGAGCAATACTCATGGATTCGCATTGTCGACGATTTGCTTCACGCCCTTGGCGATGAAACAAAACGCGAATCCGTTTGGCCGACGGAACAATAAAAAAGAAAAGGGTGTCCCGCTCATAAGCAGGATGCCCTTTCCTTTATGTGAAAAGCGGCTATGTTTCCATTTGGAAAGATATTTTCCGACCGCGTCGGGAGTGTTGGAATGCGAGTGATGTTTTCCTTCACAATCGTCATGCTTTCACTCGAACGAGACTTCCGCCCCGCGGAAGTAATGCTCTAAAATTTGCTCCGCCGTCCATCCACGCTCGGCAAATGCTTTTGCTCCGTATTGGCTCATGCCGATCCGGTGCCCCCATCCTTTTCCAGTGACAGTGATCGAGCTAACCCCTGACGGCGAGGCGGAAAGCGGCACGATGCCATCCGTTGTTTGCACCTTGATTCCTTCGACGCCGGCGAGCGAAACGGTTCCGCTCCCTGTTTGGACGGAGTAAGATGACAAGGAAGAGGCGGCGATGTTGCCGCTGGCCGTTTGAATCGACACGGATGGACCGCTTTTTTGCACTTGAATGTCAAACCAGTTGGACGGCAAGATGCCGTAAAATTGATTGCCGTCTAGCGGGAACAGTTTGCGGATGGTCGTCTCATTGCCTTTCACCGTTTTTTCGCCTGCCGAGGTTTCAATCGTGACGGCACCCACTTCTCCGTTCGCGCCGGTTTTGGCGATCGAGACGTCGTATAAAACAACCGATGGATCGGTGAACCCGAACGAACGCAGCAGCACAGCTGGGGAGAAGGTGAATGACCATCGGCTGTACGGCGATGATTCATACGGGTCATCGACGCTCGCCAAATATGGGTAGGCGGTTTGCGACGAGTTCCAGACGTCGCTTACATTGGCGGTTCTGCCGCCGCTTGTCGAGTGGTAATACGTTTCAATGATATTGCCATTATATTTCAGATACAATCCTCTTGTTGCATCCACTGCCGCGTTCGATCGTGGAGATTCTCCATCATATCCTTTATACGTCTGTGTGTTTGGATTGGTCGTCAAACTTGTTTTATGTTTATAGGCATAGTTTCGGGCCGCAATGGCTTGCGCCTTCAGCGCTTCGAGCGGCCAAGAGGCGGGCATCTCGCTCGGCACGACTCCTTTTAAATAATCTTCCATATCTAAAATATTGACAGCATACAAGACGTTGCTTTGCCGGCGAATGTCGACGCTGCCGCGATAACGGGTTTGATTCACTTTCACAAGCGACAACGGCGCAGCGCCGATCGTTTCTTGAATGGTAAATCCGGTGCTTGAAAAATCCGTCTTTCCATTGTACGTGACAAACACGGTCGAAGAGGAAGACTGAAATGTCAGATTTGTCCCGCTTGGCAGCGGGGTGATCGTCAACGTCTCTTTATTGACGATTTGATAGTTTCCTTCGACGGCGACTGTCACCGATGTCCCTTTATATAAAAGGACTTGCACGGGATTGTTGTACGTTTTCACCCCAGCGGCGTTCGACGCGGAAGGAGAGACGATGAGCAAAAACAGGCCGACGGCCAACCACGCCAATTTTTTCACCGTCTACTTCACCTCACCAAATTCAGCGGCCATCCAACCCCGACGCCCATCAGACAGTTGCACGTTGTACCATTTCTCCCCTTTGCTGTTGGTAAACGGCTGAATATAGACCATCTCTGTCCCTTTTGGAACGGTCGCAATAATCGGATAAGAAGTCGTCGCTCCTTTTCGAATATTGACCGCGGCCGTGGCGATGACGTGCTTGGTGCTGTCGCTGCTGACGGCGGATGTCGAGACATCGCCGGAATAAATCCAACCTTTCAACGATGAGGAGAGGATGATGTTGTACCACAATCCTTGGGAAGTAAGGTGCGCCCCGACCACTTGCAGTGAAGCCCCTGCCTGTTTATAAGTGATGACGCGGTAGCTCGTTGACGCTCCGCTGCGGACGGCCGCATTGTTTTTCACTACATAGACGACAGAAGGCAAAGAAGGCGAAGCGGGTTTGCTGGCAAGTTGTTGTTGAAGTTGTTGAATTTGTTGTTGCTGGGCGGCCAGTTGTGCTTTCAGGTTGGCAATGTCGTTTTTCATCGGGTTGAGCTGGGAAGTCACCCAGTCGACGCTCGCTAACACGACTTCTTCCGATGCTTTCATCGCCGATGGCGTAAACAAGAGGGCGCCTGCCGTCATTCCGACCGCCAGGCTGGCAGCAACGGCCCATTTGGCTTTTCGTTTCATCATGTTCATCTCCCCCGTTTTTGGATATGGAAAGAAAGGAGAATAATAGCTTTCCTAAAAGGCCGGTGAAAAACAACGGATTCGCTCGGTTCATGAGGAATCGCAAGGAATGAAAACGCGATGCTGCCATGTTTCTCAGTTTGACGAACTCCGTCGTAAAGCTTTGCAATCCGTTGCATTACCAGCCTTCTCATGCTATTATTCTCCGAACGCGAACAAACTAGAATTGGCTGAAATACTCTTCCAGTCCTTCGCGAATGCCGACGGCCGCTTTTTGGCGGAACGCTTTCGTTTTGAGCAGCGCCTCTTCATTTGGATTGGAGAGGAAGGCGAGCTCAACGAGAATGCTCGGCAGCTCGTTTTTCCGGTTGACGTAAAAGTCTTGCGTTTTATGGCCGCGGTCATATGTTCCGAGCTGTTGGACAAGATGTTTTTGCACGATGGCGGCCAACTGCTCGCTTTTTGGCCCATTGAAGTTGCTCGATACGTTGTAGTACGTTGTCGTTCCGCGAGATGTCCGCGAGTACGAGTCGGCGTGAATGCTGATAAAGGCGTCGTAGTCGGAACTGTTGGCGATCCATGTCCGTTCAGACAGCTCCAAAAAGATGTCGGTGCTTCGCGTCAATTTCACGATCGCTCCGGCCCGCTCCAATTCTTCTTTTAGCAATAAGGCGGTGTCGAGAGTAATATCTTTTTCCCGCGTGCCGCCAGGGCCGATCGCCCCGGTGTCGTGCGCCCCATGCCCTGCGTCAATGATGATTTTTTTGCCCTTGAGTCCGGTCTCGAGAATTTTCAGCGCCAATCGGTCGCTGTAATGGCGCAGGGTGAACGTGTACCCCGGTTCAAAGGTGATGAGCAGGCTGCTGCCGTTCCACTCCACCGTTTGTATGCCTGGAATGTCGGTCGACGGGACTTCAGCGTAGGAAAACGAGCCGGTGATTTTCAGACGATTGCCCGGCAACAACGAATAGGAGACGCGGAAATTAGAAGTTTTTTTCCACGTCAAATAGGCATCTTCGTTGATGGTCGAAAACGTCGGTTCAACGAGACTATTTAAGGCGACGGTAGAGGTGCTTGATTCCTCCACCCATCCGCGGACGCCATTGGATGTTTCGACATTCAGCCATCCATGATATTCGTAAAGGACAGCAAGCCGCTCATTCGCTGCCAACGCCTTCAACGATTGATAGTTCGAAGAGGCACCTCGGCGCAGCGGAGTGCCCGCCTGTTTGACGTATACGTAGGATGGGGCTTTTACTTCAAACACCGGCATCCATCCCGTTTTCCCCGATGCAGAGGTGACTTGCACCCAGTCGAACGGAGATGCTTCTGTCGTCTTCAAAACCGTGACCGTTCGGTTTTTCGCAATCCGCTCGATGACGGCGGCGCTCAACGAAGGTTCGGCAAACAGCGCCGCATTAGCGGTTGTCACCTGCTTTTGCATCCCCTGGCTGGCTGGTGGGGAAAGGTAGGATTTGGTTACGACCGTCCCGTGCACCCAGCCGAGCGTTTTTCCATTGAGGGACACTTTGTACCAAAGCGCTCCCGACGCATCTTTGGCGCTTGACAGGCTGTTCAGTTTGGTTCCTTTTTTCAGTTGGGTGACGACTTTTGCTTTTAAAGATGGAGCTTGCCGCACATTGGCGACCGAAACGCTGACCGTCAGCGGCTGGCCTGAGACGCTGGACGTATCCGAGACACCGCTTGGAACCGACATGGTTGATGACATCGTCAACACTTTTTCCGACACCCATCCCCGGACATGTCCGAGATCAACGCGGCACCAAAGTTCCTGACCATTTGTGACGAACAAATCGATCACTTTGACAGATTGACCGCGTGACACTGTGGCGACGGCGCGGTAATGGACGCTCGCCCCGTGGCGAACCGGGGAGGACTGCACAACGTTCATGAATGTCGGCAAAAGTGTCGGAAGCTGTTTGGGTATGTAGATCTGTTCCGTTTTCACCCATCCTTTGACTCCCGCCCACTCCACACGCACATACTGTTCCCCGAGCGAATTGGTGAACTCGGCAATGATGGAGACGACATCGCCGTTAGACAGTGTTTTGACGACCGGATAGTAAGGGGATGCCCCCTTGCGCATCGTGATGTCGTTGGCGGCGATCACCGCACGCTTTCCGACGAGCATGGAAGGCGGTTGGTTGGAAAAGCTGTCCGCACGCGTCCAGCCGGTGACGCCTCCGTACTCGATGCGGTACCACGTTTCACCATAGGCATTTTGAAACTCGTCTATGACTTTCACTTGTTGGCCAGCGGGAATCGAACCAACGGACCGATATGAATCGGTTGCCCCTCTTCTCAGCAACGAGTCTTGCTTGGCGAACATCACGTTAGGGAAGGCGGAAGAGACATGCGCTTCAGAAAAGTCGTCTGCCCGCGCCCAGCCCGTGATGCCCTTATATTCGATGCGATACCACGTTTCGCCAGCAGCGTTTTGGAACTTGTCGATGACCTTTACTTGTTGGCCAGCGGAAATGGATTCGACGATTTGATAGGAATCCGTCGCTCCTCTCCTCAGCAAAGCGTTATGCTCAGCGACCATGAGTGTCGGTGAGGATGAGGACGGACTTCCATCGGCGGCCAAGGCGGCCGACGGCCACAGCGGGCAAGTCGCCAACAAGACGGAAAGAAGCGTTTTTTTCAAGGATTCGATCCCCCCCTTTTTTCTCAAGTTTGCGTTTTCTATACTATCATAGCGAATTTTGCCGTTTTATCCAACCCGAATTCAGTCCTATTATGAGAAAAAATGAAAAGTTTTGTTGAAAAAGAGAGAAAAAAAGCAGAGGACATGAAAAGTTGTGTTCTTTCATCATCATTGCGGCATGATATACGCTGTAAATGGAAAAAGGCGCCCCATTGCTTTTGGGAGCACCTTCTTTGTGATCGTTAATTTTGGCTTTGTGTGGATGGTGAATCGCTGCGCGTGAGGGAGGCGTTGGACGTCTCGAGCGCTTGCCGCAGCGTTTCATTGATGGAGCTGACCGATTGCTCGTCGGGGATGTAGTAGTACACGCCGTTGATCGTTTCATCGTATCCTTCTAGATGCAGATTTTGTACGTCCACGTTTTTCATTTTTTGATAGACATAGATGAACGACAACAAATCGGCCGGAGGGATGTTCGTCCGCACGTGATCCCCTAAATCGGCGATGATGTCATCCAGCTTCGGCAGCGAGGTGATGGACGTGCTTTTGTCAATAATGGCGCGAATGACTTGTTTTTGCCGCTCGTTTCGGCCAAAGTCGCCGCGGGGGTCCGATTTTCTCATGCGCACATAGGCGAGCGCTTCATTGCCGTTCAACTCTTGTTTGCCTTTATGGAACGTATGCCATTTGAGCGAACCTGTCAGCTGAGCTTTGAATGTAAACGGAACATCTACCGTGACGCCGCCGAGGGAATCGACAATTTTTTCGAACCCTTCAAAATCAGTCGTCACGTAATAGTCAATCGGTACATCGATCAGCTCATTGACGGCTGCAATCGTCGATTGAATGCCGCCGTAGCTGTAGGAATGGGTGATTTTGTCTTTCCGCCCTTCGCTCGGGATGTAAACGCGCGTGTCGCGCGGAATGCTCAACAAATACACTTTGTTCGTCTTCGGATTGACGGTCAAAAGCATGACGACATCAGACCGCCCCTCCTCGTCGTGGTACTGGTTTTCCACTCCGACTAACAGCACGGTAAACGGATCTTTGCGCATTTCAATATTTTTTGCAGGCTTGCTTGATGGATCAAGCGCTTGATAAATTTTGCTTGACGCCTGTTTCGTCTCGGAGTAAATATTGTAGCCAAAGGCGCCGACACCCCCGAGCAAAAGAAGAAACACGAGCAAAAATAATCGGCGGAGCCGCTTTTTTTTCTTTCGCTTTTTCACCGTTTTTCTTGTATGATTCATCGTTTAACCCTTCTTTCCTTTACGGTGTCGTTTTAGGAAGACGGAAGCAACCGTTCGGCATACTCCATCGCTCCCGCCTGAATGTCCGCCCTTCCGTTTGTCAGTTCGGTCATCCAATCGCCAAACGGTAGCTGGCCGTCCTCGGGAACGAGGATGTCAAAGGTGACACGATCGGCATAATGGATATTTTTAATAGTATATACTGAGGACCGTAGTTCATTTTCCACTTTTCCAAGCCATGTGTAGTCGACCGTCACGTGTATGACGCGCATGAGCCGACGCTCGACGATGCCTGCGGCGTTCAGGCCTTCTGAGACGGCGCGGCTGTATGCACGCACCAACCCGCCCGCACCGAGCTTGATGCCGCCGAAGTAGCGGGTGACGACGGCGACGGTGTCTTTCAATCCTTTTTTCTTCAGCACTTCAAGCATCGGCACCCCTGCGGTGCCGCTCGGCTCGCCGTCATCGTTCGCTTTTTGGATTTGGTCATGCTCGCCGATCAAATAGGCGGAGCAGTTGTGGGTGGCATCCCAATGCTTCTTCTTGATTTGTTGAATAAAGGCGATAGCCTCTTCTTCCGTTTCCGCGCGGTTGACATAGCAGATAAACCGTGATTTTTCAATTACGATTTCGTGTTCACCGTATCCTTTAACCGTGTAATATTTTTGCAACAAAACGAAACACCTCAACGATCAACATCGTGCAAACGGTTTATTTGTTTATTTTTTTGCAAGAACGGCTAGCGCTCTACTCTCATTATGGTAAACTAAAAATAAAAGAGCAATAGATAGAGCATGCTTTTATTATTATAAATCGACAACTTTTTTCCTTCAAACAAATTTTGCTGGCGCCCATGCGCACCGCTTGGCAGCGCTGTTGGAGGTTGGCAAATGGCTAAGGCAAAACAGTGGGACGTAAAGCAGTTAGATCGGATTGTCGAAAAAATGATCGACACCGTTCAACACAGCAAAGACGAAATTTTCCGCATCGGGGAGCAGTCGCGTCAAGAGCACGACCATTTGCTTCGCGAACTTGAGGAGGTGAAGCGGCTGACCGTGCAGGCGATCGAAGAAGCGGATCAGCTGGAAATGAAGGCGCGTCAGGCGCGCCGCCGCCTGTCGGAAGTGAGTCAAAACTTTTCCACCCACTCGGAGCAAGATATTCGCGAGGCGTATGAAGCGGCGCATGAGTTGCATATGAAGCTGACGATGGTGCGCGAGCGGGAGAAACAGCTGCGGCTGCGCCGCGACGAGCTCGAGCGGAGATTGGCGAGCCTTGCGCAAATTATCGAACGCGCCGATTATTTAGTTGGACAAATTACGGTCGTGCTCCACTACTTAAACAGCGATTTCCGCCATGTCAGCGAGCTCGTTGAAGGGGCGAAGCAAAAGCAAGAATTCGGGCTGAAAATCATCGAAGCCCAGGAAGAAGAGCGGCGGCGGCTGTCGCGGGAAATCCATGACGGACCGGCGCAGCTGCTCGCTCACGTCCTTCTTCGGTCTGATTTGGTCGAAAAGGTGATCAAAGAGCGGGGGACGGAAGCGGCGATCGCCGAGATTCGTGATTTTCGCAAAATGGTGCGTTCGGCTTTGTCCGAAGTGCGCCGCATCATTTACGATTTGCGGCCGATGGCGCTCGACGATTTAGGATTAGTTCCGACGCTAAAAAAATACTTGCAAACGACCGAAGAATATAATAACGGAGTCCACATTTCCTTTGTACATATCGGCGAAGAAATTCGGCTGCCGTCGCGGATGGAGGCGGCCGTGTTTCGCCTTGTCCAAGAGTCGGTGCAAAACGCCTTGAAGCATGCCGAAGCGCGCCATATCGACGTCAAAATGGAAGTGACGTGCCACCATCTGCTTGTCAGTGTCAAAGACGATGGCAAAGGATTTGATCCATCGGTCAAAAAAGAAAATGCGTTCGGCTTGATTGGAATGCGGGAGCGGGTGGAGCTGCTCGGCGGCACGTTGACGATTCGTTCGAAACCTGGCAGCGGCACGACCGTGTTCATTCGCGTTCCGATTGACCGTTCAGCCGCAGACATGACCAAGGAGGAGAGGAAACGATGAAAACACGCATCGCGATTATCGACGATCACCAGCTGTTTCGCGAGGGCATCAAGCGCATTTTGGAATTTGAGGGCGATTTTGAAGTCGTGGCGGAAGGAAGCGACGGAAGCGAAGCGCTGTCGATCGTCGAAACATACCGCCCGGATTTGGTGCTGATGGACATCAATATGCCGGACATCAACGGCGTTGAGGCGACGAAACAGCTGATTGAAGCTTACCCTGATACGAAAGTCGTCGTCCTGTCGATCCATGACGATGAACACTATGTGATGCGCGCCTTGCAGACGGGAGCGACCGGGTATTTGTTGAAGGAGATGGACGCCGATACACTCATTGAGGCGGTGAGAATCGTCGCGGAAGGCGGATCGTATTTGCATCCGAAAGTGACGCACAACTTAATTCGCGAATACCGCCGCTTGACGTCGGAAAAAGGCGGCGTGGCGGTCAAACAAGAAGTGCGCCGTCCGCTGCATTTATTGACGCGGCGCGAGTGCGAAGTGCTGCAGCTGTTGGCTGACGGCAAAAGCAACCGCGCCATCGGCGAAGCGCTGTACATTAGCGAAAAAACGGTGAAAAACCACGTTAGCAGCATCTTGCAAAAATTAAACGTCAACGACCGGACGCAAGCCGTTGTGGTCGCGATCAAAAACGGCTGGGTGGAGGTACGCTGAACGGAACGGGGGCTCTCGCCAGTCTTTGCAGCGGTGCGTTGACGATCGAAGCGGCTTCCTGTGGCATCGATGCGCCGTTTGGCGGCGAAGGAGCGGCTTGGGCAAAGCGTTGCATGAGGATCAACGATGTTCCGCTTCACGGCCTGCCCGCGTTCTTTGCCTCCTCATGCATCGAGCGGTGGTCGACAACGAGTCTTTTTGGTATAATGGCAGAAAAGGATGAATCAGGAAGGAATGGCGCCTGTGAAAATTGCGATTGTCACCGATAGCACGGCTTATTTGCCGAAAGACGTGCGCGAGCGGCTCGGCATCCGGATGATTCCGCTCAGCGTCATTTTTGGGGACGAAACATATCGCGAAGAGATCGATATGACGGCGGATGAATTTTTTGTCAAAATCAAGCAGAATCCTAAGCTGCCGACGACATCGCAGCCCTCAGTCGGCGAATTTGTCGACTTGTTCACTGCCATTCGTGAGGAAGGGTACGACGCTGTCATCAGCATCCACCTTTCAAGCGGCATCAGCGGCACGTATCAAGGCGCGGTGACGGCGGGAACGATGGTCGATGGTCTGCGCGTTTACGCCTATGATTCGGAAATCAGCTGCATGGCGCAAGGGTTTTACGCCATCGAAGCCGCCGAGATGGCGAAGGCGGGGAAAACGCCGGAGGAGATTCTCGCCCGTCTTGATGAGATGAAGCGGACGTTGCGCGCCTATTTTATGGTCGACGACTTGTCCCACCTGCAGCGCGGCGGACGGCTCACTGGCGCGCAGGCGTTCATCGGCGGCCTGTTGCAAATCAAGCCGCTCCTTCGCTTTGAAAACAAAGTGATCGTGCCGTTTGAAAAAATCCGCACGCGCAAAAAGGCGGTGCAACGCATCGAGGAGCTGTTTGACGAAGATGCGGACAAAGGCGTTCCGCTCAAAGCCGCTATCATCCATGCCAACCAGCCCGATGAAGCGAGCCGTTGGCGCGATGAGCTGGCCGCCCGCTATCCGCACGTTGAGTTTCTTATCAGCTATTTCGGCCCCGTCATCGCCACGCACGTCGGCGAAGGGGCGCTCGGGCTGACGTGGTATCAGCCATAAGTCGAGGCCGCAAAGCGCCGCCTCGAGGCGCTGCAGCCGAGCACAAGGCGGAACGGTGTGCTCCGCCTTGTGCGGCGGCGAATTTGTTTTACATTCGTTTTCTCACCTCCTTATGAAACGGACCGGAGATGTGGGGCTGGCCGAACTTGTCGAACCGTTTTCCTTTCCTGAAAAATTTGTCGCTATTTCCCCGGGAATGTTGTCGAAACACGTTGTCGATCGACTCGATGACTCTCTGTGGATCTTTGATGTTGTCGGATTTCGCTTTATCCTTTTCTTTCGAAGGTCGATATGTCGTGAAAAAGAGGGTCAAACCACATCTTGACTCCATTGGGAAGCCCTTTTTGCCTCCACTTTCTTTGCCGATCGAAGGCTGCCGTTTTTTGCTTCCTCCCCATCTTTTCATCATTTTGTTAGAAGGGCGGTGATTTGCTAGCACAACCGCTTTCTCGCTTCGTTTCTCAACTAGAAAAACCTTGTAGCGTCGTTCCTTCTTTTCACACATTCAACTCATCGATCAAGGGGAACAGCGGTTTTCCACCCGCCTTTTAGGGAAAAACATCGTCAGCTCTGCTCTTTCTCCATAACACTGGCTCATTGATGCGCTCAAAGCCTTTCAACCTGGGGGAGCGCGTTTTTACCGCATCACTGCGCCACCCGCTCTTTTTGGCTCCCAGCTCGGGAACATGCTTTTCTTGAATTTCAAAAGGAGTGATGCTCATTGTACATTCTCCCATCTTCTGTTGCTTCGCCGCTCGTTTCCTGGCTGAACGGTCAGCGTCTCCCGCGGGAGCAGCTGCCGTTTCCCGATGGAGAAGTCGCTGCCGCCATCCAGACCGGTTTGCTTCACGAACAGCCCGGGCTCATCAAAACAGCGCGCGCCTGGCGCTGCGTCCGTTGCGGAAATAACGATCCTCATCTTTTTGCCGCGTTTCCGTGCGCCCGCTGCGGGGCAGATTGTGCGTATTGCCGCAAGTGTCTCGTGATGGGGCGCATCAGCTCCTGCACTCACCTTGTGCACGTGACGATGCCGCTTCCGTCCGAGCCGCACGAAGCGCCGCTCGCTTGGGACGGGGAACTGTCCGCCGCCCAAGCGGAGGCCGCGCAGGCTGTCCGACAGGCGGTGCTGGACCGAAGCGAGCTGATCGTTTGGGCCGTATGCGGGGCAGGGAAAACCGAGATGTTGTTTCCCGCCATCGCTGCCGCCTTGGAGGAAGGTTGGCGCGTTGGCCTCGCCACGCCTAGAGTGGACGTTGTCCGCGAACTGGCTCCGCGCTTCCGCCAAGCGTTCCCGCGCGTTTCGCTCGCGGTTTGGTACGGAGGAAGCGAGGAGCGCGGGCGAATCGCCCCGCTCGTTCTTTCCACTACCCACCAACTGTTGCGCGCGTACCGCGCGTTTGATGTCATGATCATCGATGAAGTCGACGCCTTCCCGTATTCGGTTGAACCGATGCTTGAATACGCCGTCAGTCAAGCGCGGAAAGAACGATCAAGCCTCATCTATCTCACCGCCACTCCCTCCCGCGCTTGGCAGCGTGACATTGCGCGTGGCAAACGGAACGCCGTCGTCATCCCCGCCCGCTATCACGGCCATCCGCTCCCCGTCCCCGTGTTCGAATGGTGCGGCAATTGGCGCAAGCGGCTCGAGCGCGGCCGCTTGCCCGAAAACGTCCTTGCGTGGGTTCGCCATCGTTTGGAACAGAGAAAGCAGGCGTTTTTGTTCGTTCCTCATATCGATGAGCTTGAGGCGGTCGTCCGCCTGTTGCAACGAGTCGATGCCCGCATCGTCGGCGTTCACGCCGAAGCCCCGGATCGCGCCGAACATGTGCAGGCGTTTCGCGACGGGCGCGTTCCGCTGCTTGTGACGACGACGATTCTTGAGCGCGGCGTGACGGTACCGAACATCGATGTCGCCGTCCTTGGCGCCGAAGACCGCATCTTTACGGAAAGCGCTCTCGTGCAAATCGCCGGCCGCGTCGGCCGCCACGCGGCGTTTCCGGATGGCGACGTCCGCTTTTTCCATCACGGGAAAACGAACGAGATGGTGCGGG
This sequence comes from Geobacillus sp. Manikaran-105, assembly GCF_002809955.1. NCBI lineage: Bacteria > Bacillati > Bacillota > Bacilli > Caryophanales > Anoxybacillaceae > Geobacillus > Geobacillus sp. Manikaran-105. The sequence continues at coordinate 16,971 of NZ_PIJG01000013.1, read as the reverse complement.
CGCGCCGCCACATTGTCCGCATGAATGAGACAGCAAAGAAAAGGGGGTTGCTGCATCGATGAACTGCCTCCTTTGCCATTCTCCGTACAACCCGATCGCGAGCTGGCGCCAACTGATTCTTCTTGAAGACCCAGACGTCCTTTGCCCACGCTGCCGCGGGTCGTTCAAACTCATTGACGGCCGCCTTTGCGAGATGTGCGGCCGCCCGCTCGAGGAAGCCAAGCCATCGCTGTGCGCCGACTGCCTTCGGTGGCAGGATGATGAACAATGGGGGAGGGTGCTCGTGAAAAACCGATCCGTCTATCTATACAACGACTGGATGAAAGACGTCGTCGCCTTATGGAAATTCCGCGGCGACTATATCGTTGTCGAGGCGTTCCGCCGTCCGTTTGTCCACGCGTTTTTCCGCCATTTCGGCCGCGATTGGTGCATCGTTCCGATCCCGCTGAGCCGCGAGCGCCTCGATGAGCGCGGCTTCAACCAAGCGGAAGCGCTCGCCCGCCTGCTTCCGTTTCCATGTTTCCCTTGGCTTTCTCGCAAGCATTCCGAAAAACAATCGAAAAAATCGCGCCGCGAGCGGCTGAAGACCGACAACCCGTTTTTTCTCTCCGGACATCCGCCGATTGACGGAAAACGAATCGTTCTCATCGATGACATTTACACGACGGGCATCACCGTCCGCCACGCGGCCCTTGTTTTGCTTGAAGCGGGGGCGGCAGAGGTGGGGGCGTTGACGTTGGTGCGGGCGTGAGCAGGCTAAACATTTGTCTGCAGGATGCCGATATAAACAGTAGCAACCGAATGGAGCGGAAGGTGAACGGGGATGGAAATTCGCAACGTTTTGACTAGACAATCGATAACGTCGCCAAATCAAACGCTGATAGTGCAAAAAGGAGAAACATACGATGCGGTCATCAAGGAAAGCCAAGGCGGCGCTGCCGTTGTCGTGATCAAAGGGATCGAAGTGCAGGTGCGAACGGAAGGGGAATGGCCGCAGGAAGGGCGTGTGGCCATCAAGATCGTTGGGGAACAAGACGGCGTCCCGGTGGCGCGAATCGTTCCCCGCCCTCCTCAAGAGACGGACAAACAACCGGTTTATTTTTCTGCTTCGGAACCGTTATCGTCTGAGCTGAGACAGGTTGGGGACTGGCTGCAAAAACATGGTCAATCGCTCACAAAAGAGATTGTTTCCACCTTGCGAACGTTTTTCACCGAAGCCCCAGGCACCGTAGAGCAAAAACTTGATACCGTTCGCGCGGTCATCAATAAGCATTTAGAACTGACAGACGTTCATCTTGCAGCTGTCCATGAGGCGCTGCATGGGAAGCCGTTAGGGGAGCAATTCGCGGAGATTGCCAACAAACTCGATCCAGCCTTTACACTGGCTCAGCGAGAAGAACAAAGCGCGATGAAAGAAACGCCGCACCATTTGGCCGTTGCGGCCGATCAGTTCGAGCGCCAAGCGTGGCGGACGGGAAAAACGGGAGAATTGTCCAGCGCGCCTCCTTCATTGGCAGCCGACCAGTCCGCCAAAGCGGGATCAACAGAAGGAACGAAGTCCTCAGAAATCAGCGGACGTAAAGCATTGGGGCACCGTCCCCTCGTACCGACATGGGATCATCTAGAACGCACGGTTCAGATGGAAACGGCATCAACTACCGAAACATCCACCCTCCTCCAACAAGTACGTGAACAAGTTGTCCGAGAGCCGAGCTTGTCGAAGGCAGTGGAATACGTCCGTCAACAGGTCGTTGATGCGCCCAATGTAGACCGGGATGTGGTGGAACAAGTGGATCGTGCGTTGCGCGAGGTTGCTCAACTGCAGCGTCAAGGGCGGGAAAGCGAAGCCCGGGCGCGGTTGAATGAGGTATCGACGCGGTTAGAACAGACAGTTCAAACAGAAAAGATGCCATCAATCGAAACATCCACCCGTCTCCAACAAGTACGTGAACAAGTTGTCCGAGAGCCGAACTTGTCGAAAGCAGTGGAATACGTCCGTCAACAAGTCGTTGATGCGCCCAATGTAGACCGGGATGTGGCAGAACAAGTGGATCGTGCGTTGCGTGAGGTTGTTCAGCTGCAGCGGCAAGGGCGGGAAGGGGAAGCCCGAGCGCGGTTGAGTGAGGTGTTGGTGAAGGCGGAACAAGCGGCCCGTGCTTTGGAAGCGACCGTTCAATCCGTGAGTGACGCCTCTCAACCGTCTCCAGAGCTACCGAAGCAAATTCGAGCCATTCGAACGGAAGCCGTTCGTGCGCTAAATTTGTCGAATACGCTGTCCCGAGTTCAAAAGCTGCTCGCTGAACACAGCGAGTTGCCAGGGGATGTCCGACAAAAAATAGAAGCGGTGTTAAAAGAAACAATGTGGCTGCAACAAGCTGGCCAACATGCGGCAGCGAGAACTCATCTTGTCCGTCAACTCGATCAAATCGAGTCGATAACGGCTAATACACGATCGTCAGTTGTCCAACCGCCGTCTCCTGTTAATAAGACGACAGCTCCATTCAAGATGCCAGCGGTGGACCATATATCGGTTTTATCGGAGATGGCAGAGGGAGCAGGACAGGGAGGAATTTCACAGCGTTCCACCGCTCCAGTGGTCGAGCAGTCAGGTGATGACGCGATTGGAAACGGGGCGCGGCAGGCTATCTCTTCGGCGGGCAGCCAAAACGAAGTGACAGCTGATGCGGCGAACGACACTCAACCGATCGAACAGCTGCGTGAGGCCATGCGCCGAGCAATCAAATCGTTGCAGCAAGAGCCCCACTTGGAAAAAGCGTTGGACGCCGTTGGAGCGGATATCGCGGAAGCGCTCCGCACCCACCCTCACTGGGAACAGGCATGGGCCGACTCGTCTGCCAGTGCGCGAACGCTGATGGAAAAAGGGCGGGAGCTCGCTGCAAGGCAGACGGTGTTGAAAACGTTAAATGAGATCGAAGCGTCACTCCCGTCTGTGCCAACTGATCGCTCGCTGGATGTTGACAGCCTATTTGATGGGGCATGGCAAGCGGCTTTGTCGCTTGAATCCAAACAATTTTTCGTGCAAACGGTCACGAAAAAAATGGCGCAGGCTGCACTTGATTTTAAAACGGTGAAGCGCGATGTGATGCGCCAGTTAGAGACGGTGGCGCAGGTGGCGGAAAACAAAAGCCCCGCCGCCCGCTTGCAAGCTACATCGATGTTGGAAATGGCGATCAAACAATTGGACAACGCCATTTTAAAAAGCGACATCATGCTGTTTACCGATATGGTGATGGAAAAACAGTTGATGAAAGCCAGCTCCGCGCTCGCTGAGGCAAAAAAACGGCTTCGCCAAGGTGACGCGGCTGGGGCACGGAACATCGTGAACGAAGTGAAGAACATGTTAGCGAATATCGTGTTCAAACCGTCCGAGGCGAAGGTGAAACATTTTGTGAGGATGCAAGGTGAAACAACAGCCGATTCATCCAAAGCGTTTCTTGAGCAAGTGAACCAGGTGATGCAACCGCCAGTGGATGGTCCATCAGCAAGGCACGTGTTTGACACGATTCGCCGTCTCGGCTTGATGCACGAGTATGAGGCCGCCGAGCGGCTTGTATTGAAAGGAAATGAAGAGGAGTCGGCACTGCCAAATATAAAGGAAGTGCTTTTGCGGCTGGCGCAAAGCGGAAATGAATCGGTTGCGCGGCAAGCGGAACAAGCGTTGACGAACTTGACCGGCCAGCAGCTGTTAAACAAGTGGGATGGCATGATGGGGTGGCAAAGCTTTTTCTTCACACTGCCGCTGTTATGGCAACATGAGGTGCGCAACGTCAACGTCTATGTCAACGCCCGCCAAGATGGCGAGCGAATCGATTGGGAAAACTGTCAGCTCTATTTCTTGCTGGAGACAAAAAAATTGGGAGACCTCGGCATTTTGCTTCAGGCGAATGAGCGAAACTTATCGATTACCCTTCGCAACGACCGCGATGATTTTGCCCAAAAAGCCGCGCCGTTCATCGAGATGGCGAAAAAGCGATTGGAGGAGATCGGCTATCACGTCAAAGCGATCAACGTCGACAAGCTGACGAATGAAACGAAGCGGGAGGAAGAAGAAAAACGGGCGCCATCCATTCGCCCGTATGGATCGTTTACGGAAAGAGGGTACAATTTCACGATATGATAGCGAACTATTTCAACCAAAAAAAGCAGAGACACATGAACGGCCCGACGGCGGCCGTCATCCGCTATGATGAATCATCGGGTCGGTCGCCGACCGTCGTTGCCCAAGGGAGCGGGCATGTGGCGCAGAAAATCATTGAACTGGCGAAACAGCATCACATCCCGATTCAAGAAGACCCATTGCTCGTGCAAAACTTGCTGCAACTGGATCTGGGCGACCGCATCCCGCCGCAGTTGTACGCGGTGATTGCCGAAATTTTGATTTTGATTGAAGAAATTGAAAAAAATGCTTAAACATTGTCGACTCATCGCCGATATAAAAAACAGAGGGCAAATGGGGGTGCACGGCGTTGGACTTTTTAACCGAGGAATGGATTTACCAAAAAAACTCGCAACAGTTGACGGGGTTGTTATATGAGGGATTGATGGAATGTTTGGAAGAGGCCATCGCGGCCATGAAACAAAAAGACCATTGGAAAGCGAACAAACAGCTGCAAAAAGGAAACGACATCCTTCGCCGCCTCGGCGTTGGATTGCGCTATGATGTCGGCATTATCGCCCATCAATTGGATGCACTCTATAACTATATGGCGGAGCGTCTTATTGAGGCCAATATGAAAAAAGACGCTGCAGCCGTCCAAGAAGTGCTGCAGCTGACAACCACGATCGCCACGGCGTGGAACGAAGCGCTAAAAAGCGGCGTTTCGCCAGTGCAGCCAGCGCACAAACAAAAAGCAGCGGCCTACGAACAATTCATTACCTATGAGAAATAAAAAACAAAGGAGCGAATGTCCATGCGAATCAACCATAACATTCAAGCGCTCAACGCCTACCGCAATTTGGCGGCCAACCAATCGAGCATTTCGAAAAACTTGGAGCGCCTCTCCTCCGGCTTGCGCATCAACCGCGCCGCTGATGACGCGGCGGGGCTTGCCATTTCGGAAAAAATGCGCTCGCAAATTCGTGGCCTGCAAATGGCAGAACGGAACGCGCTCGATGCGATTTCGATGATCCAAACGGCGGAAGGGGCGTTAAACGAAGTTCACAGCATCTTGCAGCGGATGCGCGAGCTGGCTGTGCAGGCGGCGAATGATACGAACACGGCCGAAGACCGAGAAGCGATTCAAAAGGAAATCAATCAGTTGACATCTGAAATTAACCGGATTGCCAACTCCACCGAATACAATACGAAAAAATTGCTCAATGAGTCCGTTTCCAGCCAAGCGAGAAGTGTGCAAATTGCCGCGGGCAGCTTCTCAGCAGGCAGCACAGCCATCGATGGCACAAGTCTGCAGCTAGACCCAGAAAGCACGATCGTAGCCGGGAACTATAAAGTGAAAATTGAGGACGTTGCGACGAAATCCCTTCAAAGCACAGGACCGATTGCCGGGGGCGTGCAACAAATCACACTGGATGCAACATCAAACTTGACGATCGGTAATACATACGGGGTGAAAATCGAACAGCAAGATGTGAAAGTTATTACAAACAATCCGGGGTCGTCGCCGGCCATTGATACGGTATCGATCGCGCCGAACTCCCCGTTAAGCGATGGAACAGTGAATCTCGTGATCCGTCGCACGAATGCTGTGAACAACTTCCAATCAGGTGGCACGGGTCTGACAGGAGTGCAAGTTTCGGCCTCTGCAGATCTAGATCCAAATAATACGTTTGTGATAGAAACAAAGTCCCAAGCTTCTGGTGTGCAAAACGGGATGGCCAATGGTCTATATATTACGAATGTCAATATTGACTCTAGCAAATTTTCACTAAATGGTGAAGATTTCCGTCTCGTCTATGCAGAAACGTCACCATCGTCTGGCCAGTTTACCGTAACGTTACAAGATAAAAACGGGAATGATTTATCCCAAGCGGTCATCTTAGATAATAACCAACAAAACTACGAGTTTTATGATTTATCTGGCAACAAACTTGGTGTTTCCTTTACGACGATTTCCGGTATTAACAGAACACTAGCGGCAGCAAGTGAAAACGGAAAATACAATGAATTTGATATTGATATTGCGCTGTCTTTAAAGAAAAATGGCACGCAAATCGGAACGGCTGTCATCACTCCGACAGATGGGACGGCTGGCAATGTGACCATTAACGGTTCGGATGGGATTAGCTACACAATCAATCATAACGGATATGCCAGCACGAACATCAATCGAACAGCAACGTTCGGCATACAGAGTATGCTTTCATACTCGACCGATGGAGCGACGTTCACGACGTTTAATGCAGGTGACAATCTGACCTTAAATGGCGGCATTTTCGTTGATACAGCCGACAATATCACTGATTATACGACAGGGGATACGACCGTGCAGATTGACGTTGGCACGACGTCATCGTATACAGCCACGCTGGTTGATGACGTGGGAAACGCACTGTCCGGCGTACCGATGCTCGTCGTTGACAATAACGGCGTGTATTCGTTTGGCAGCGGCACAGGCGTTTCGTTTACGACTGACACATTGTCAGCAGGAACACGGATGTTTACGGTAGGGGCGACGGTCACAACGAAAGCAACGTTGAGCACGAACGGTGTCGATGTGGAAACATTAAACAACATTGCCCCGAATACGACATTGCGCTTCCATAACGGCGATCTCACGATGAACATTGGCGCGCTGACAAATGGCGAAGCTTCCTTTACGATCACAGGCGGAACGAATGACCAGTCGCTGAAAATTCAAATCGGCGCGAATGAAGGACAAATGCTCAGTGTTGGTATTGACGATATGCGTGCGCTCGCGTTAAAACTTTCCGGCAACAGTGCCAGCAGCGCTGTTTCATTCACCAATCATTTAGGAGAAACGGTCACTGCCTACTATACGAATGCTGCTGGTGTCAATAATGGCGACGCGACAGAATACGCTCTTGACGTGACAACGCATGAAAAGGCGACAGCGGCGGTAAAAGTCTATGACTATGCCATCGCCCGGGTATCGGAACAACGGTCGAGTTTAGGGGCTATTCAAAACCGTCTTGAACATACGATCAACAACCTAAAGACAGCAGAGGAAAACTTAACCTCCTCCGAATCCCGCATCCGCGATACGGATATGGCGATGGAGATGGCGGAGTTTACGAAAAACAACATCTTGACGCAGGCGGCGCAGGCGATGCTCGCGCAATCGAACCAGCTGCCGCAAGGGATTTTGCAGTTGCTGAAAAGCTGATTGAATCCGCATCGGGCGGGGCATAAACGCCTCGCCCTTTTGCTATGGTTGTGCGATAATGGGGGTAGCGAGAGGTGATGGCGATGGAAGTGCAAAAAGTGACGCGTACAGGGCTGGCGAACGTGGGCCGCAAGGATGACGTCCCGATGGAATCGGTGTCGTTCACCGAAGTCATGGCGAAAACGCGCCGCGATGTTGTATGGGAGCGAATCAACGAACAAGTCCGGCAAATCGAGGAGCAAGGGAAGAAGCTTGCCGAGTCGCGGACGGTGGAAGATTTGCGCAAATACAAGCAGCTCGTCAAGTCGTTTTTGGACGACGCGGTGAAAAACGGCCTCCAGCTCGAGGAACAACGCGGCTTCAGCCGCGGCGGGCGCGCGCGCATTTATAAGCTCGTGAAGGAAGTCGATCAAAAGCTCGTTGAACTGACGAATGAAGTGTTGCAAAAAGAACAGCGTGGACTCGAGATTTTGCGGCTTGTCGGCGAGATTCAAGGGCTGATCATCAATATTTACACATAACCGCTCCGTTTATGTGGGCATCAACATAGACCTGTGGTCGACCTGCTTGCGGCTGTAGAAGATGGCTAACGGCGCCGCATGCAGAGATGCGGCGCTGACAGGGGGATGATGTCGGCCCCGAGCGGGTGATCACGAGAAGACGCCGTTATTCAACCTAATCGCTTTTATAAGGCGGCTTCATAGGCCATGACCGGGAGGGATGCACGATGGCGGAACTAGTCAATTGTTCAAAGTGCGGGCGGTTGTTTGTGAGATTATCGACACGTGACGTGTGCGAATCGTGCTATCAAGAAGAAGAGCGGCAATTTGAACGCGTTTACGCGTTTTTGCGCAGACGGGAAAACCGCATGGCGACGATGGCGCAAGTCGTTGAGGCGACAGGCGTGGAGGAGAAGCTGATCATCAAATGGATTCGCGCGGGGCGGCTGCAGCTTGTCCATTTCCCGAATCTCGGCTATCCGTGCGACTCGTGCGGCGCGCTGATCCGTGAAGGGCGGTTGTGCGCCAAGTGCCTCGGCCAACTGCAAGCCGATTTGCGGCGGGCGGAGGGGGGAAAGGAAAAAGAAGCTCGTTCCCGCCGCGCCACTTATTACATTCAGGACGATCAAGAACGCTAAACATTTTCCCTAACATTCCGATATAAACAGTAGCGCGATGTGAACTGTGTCTCTCAAGCGAGGTGAACGCGATGAAAATCCACCATATCGGTTCGATGAACGTCAACCCATATCAACGTCAGTTCGCCAAAACGGAGCGTCTAGCGGCAGGGAAGACGAAGGGCGATCAAGTGGAGATTTCCAAAGAGGCGAAAGAGCTGCAAGAAGCGGCAAGCTGGGAACGGGCGCGGCAGGCGAAGCTGGAGGAGCTGCGCCAACAAATTGAAACCGGCGCCTACCAAGTCGACCCGCGGGCGGTCGCCAAACGGATGATCGACTATTACCGAAATCACCGATAAAGGAAGCGGATCGTGATGACATTTGCCCCACTCATTCATCTATTGCGGGCGCACAGTGAGCTTTATGAAAGCTTGTTGGCGCTGTCGAGGAGAAAGACGGAAGCGCTGAAGAAAAACGACATCGAGGCGCTGTCGGCTTTGCTTGCCGATGAACAGAAGCATATTTTGGCCATCCGCCAGCTCGAGGAACGGCGGCGGCGCTGGCTGAAGGAGACGCTCGGCGATGAAACGGTGACAATCGCCCAATGCGAGGCGATGGCGAAAGGCAAGGAGCGCGAGGAATTGCGTGAATGCCGTGAGCGGCTGAAACAGGCGGTGAACGCGGTGGCGGAAGCGAATGAGTTGAACCGCCAGCTCATTGAACAGTCGCTCCAGTTTGTCACCGCGATGATCGAGACGTTCGCCCCGACGCTGTCCACTTACAGCCGCACGCAACAATATGCCCCTTCGCCCGAGCGCCCGCTGTTTGAATCGAAAGCGTAAGGAGGAAGAACGATGCTCTCGACATTCCATGGCCTTGAAGCCGCCCGACGCGGCATGATGGCCCAACAAGCCGCCTTGTACACGACAAGCCATAACATCGCCAACGCCAATACAGAAGGGTATACAAGGCAGCGCGTTCAACTGCAGCCGACGCCGCCGTTCCCGACGCCCGGACTCAACCGCCCGAACATCCCGGGGCAGATGGGGACAGGAGTGGAAGCGTCGTCGGTTGAACGGGTGCGCGAATATTTCCTCGACATCCAATACCGCGGCGAAAACAGCAAGCTCGGCTATTGGGAAGCACGCGCGGATGCGGTGGCGAAGATGGAAGATATTATGAACGAGCCGTCCGACAGCGGGCTGGCGAAAACGATGGACCAGTTTTGGCAGGCGCTGCAAGATTTGAGCACCCAGCCGGAGAACGAAGGGGCGCGCTCCGTCGTCCGCCAGCGCGGGTTGGCGGTTGTCGAGACGTTCCACTATTTATCGAATTCACTGACGCAAATCCGCACGGACATCGGCACGCAAATTGGCACGACGGTGACGGAAATCAATTCCCTTCTCAACCAAATCCGAGCCTTAAACGAACGGATCGCCGAAATCGAACCGAACGGCTATTTGCCGAACGACTTGTACGACGAGCGCGATCGGTTGGTCGACCAACTGTCGCAATATATGGAGATCGGTGTGGAAAAGCATCCAACTGGCGGCAACGCCTTGCCCATGGCGGAGGGAACGTACGATGTTTACGTGATGAACGGGAGTGCGAAAGTGTATCTCGTTCAAGGGCGCACGGCGTCTGCCGTATCGTTTCCCGACGGCAGCGATGTCGACGGCGACGGGGTGAAGGAAATGCCCCCTGCTTCAGGCGTCAATGCGCTTGATATCAGCGGGACGACCATTTCCTTCACGGCTCTTTCCAACGGCAAGCTGCGCGGGCTGATCGAAGGATACGGCTATCAAACAGGAACCGACGCCAGCGGCCAGCCGATCGTCAAAGGACTGTACCCCGACATGCTCGCCAACTTGGACAAGCTCGCCTATACGTTCGGCAAGGTGTTCAACGACGTTCATCAACAAGGCTACGGGCTAAATGGAAGCACGAATCACCCGTTTTTTGACGGGATCGGCGCGGTGAGCGGCGCGGCGAACACGATCAAGCTCGCTGCCGACACCGACGACTTGGCGAACATCGCGGCGTCCACCAAAAGCGGGGAAACAGGGAACGGCAACAACGCCATCAACCTCGCCAACGTCCGCAGCCTGCTTTTGTCCAATGCGGTCGTTTCGCTGCAAGACGGCATCGCCGTCAACTTGGCGTCCCTGAATTTGCCGCTTTCCTCAGGAACGGTCGAAACGAATTACCAAGGCTGGATCGGCCAGCTTGGCGTCGACGGCGAGCAGGCGAACCGGATGAAAACGAACAGCGAAACGCTGCGCCAGTCGGTGGAGGAAAAGCGGCAGTCAGTGAGCTCCGTTTCGCTCGATGAAGAGATGATGAACATGATCAAATTCCAGCACGCCTACAACGCCGCGGCAAGGCAAATTACGGTGATTGACGAAATGCTCGATAAACTCATCAACGGCATGGGCGTCGTCGGAAGGTAGGTGAACGGTGATGCGCATTACGCAAAGCATGTTGGCGAACAATACGCTTAAGCAGATTGCCCGAAGCTACGCCAATTTGGACAAATACCAGACCCAGCTCTCGACAGGGAAGAAAATCACCCGCCCGTCGGACGATCCTGTCGTGGCGATGAAAGGAATCGCCTATCGCTCGAATTTGGCCGAAGTCGAGCAGTTCAAACGCAATTTCTCGGAAGCGTACAACTGGGTGGAAAACTCCGACTCGGCGCTTGACAAGGCGACGCAGGCGCTCCAGCGCATCCGCGAGCTCACCGTGCAGGCGAGCAATGACACATATGAAGAAACGCAGCGCCAGGCGATCGCCAAAGAAGTGCGCCAGTTGACGGAACATTTGGTCACGATCGCCAATACGAAAGTCGGCGACAAATACATTTTCAACGGCGCGAAAACGACGGAGCCGCCTGTGACGGTGAACCCGGACGGCACGATTTCCGTGTCGGCAAACAGCCAACAGCTGAACATTGAGCTCGCCAAAGGCATTTACATTCCGGTCAACATTCCGCCGAGCACAGCGTTTGGCGCGGGCGGCGGATTGTTTTCCGACTTGCAAAACTTGGCCGCTTCCCTCGAAAATCCAAGCACGACCGGCGATGATGTAGCGGGCTATTTAGACAAACTCGACAGCCACTTGACGAATTTGCTCGGCGTCCGCGCCGAACTCGGCGCGCGCATGAACCGGATCGAGCTGATGGAAGACCGCATCGACAGCCAGCAGGTGATTGCGGAAAAAATGTTGTCGGACAACGAAGACGTTGATCTGGAAAAAGTCATCACCGATTTGAAAACGCAAGAAAGCGTCCACCGTGCGGCGTTGGCCGTCGGCGCGCGCGTCATTCAGCCGACGCTCGTTGACTTTTTGCGTTAAACTAGCGTAACGCCCGCCGAAAGGAGCGATGGCCATGCGCATTCCGCAGCTTAGAATGGAAGCGACGTACGCCAAGCTGGCGATCTCAAGCGAACGGGCGCGGCTTGACATCACCCAGCCGCCCGCGGAGATGACGATCGAGCAACCGCCCGCTGACATGCGCATCGCCGCCATTCCCGCCCGCCTGACGATCGACCAGACCGAGGCGTGGGCGGCGGTCAACAACAAGCACGTGTTTCGGCTGATCGAAGACGCGGCCGCTGACGGACGGCAAGCGGTGCTCGACTTCATCGAGCGCGCCGCCATTCAAGGCGATGAATTGATGCGCATTGAACACGGCGGTGATCCCCTCGTGGAACAGGCGGAGGCCAACAGCGAAGGCCCGCCGCTTGAGTTGGGCATCGCCCTCGTCCCGCCGCCGTTTAGCGTCAAGGTCGACTATGAACCGGGACGGCTGGCGATCGACTGGAACACCTACGCGCCCCGCATCGATGTGAAACCGCATGCGCCGATCATCCGCTGCCAGCAAGGGGCGGTCAAGATCGATCTCGCCCAGCGCCCGTCGCTTCACATTGACGTCATCATTTGAGGAAAATGAGGAGGAGCAAGCATTGAACATCGACACGAAATACCACGGAACAGTGGCGGTGAAGGAAGAAGACATCATCCGCTTCCCCCACGGCCTCCCTGGATTTGCGGACGAGAAGCGGTTCGTCCTTTTGCCGCTCGCCGACACGCCGTTTGTCATCTTGCAGTCGGTCAAGACCCCCGCGCTCGGTTTTATCTTGATTGAGCCGTTTTCGTACTTTCCGGCGTACGAATTTGAACTGGATGAAGCGATGGTCGAACAGCTTGACATCGAAAGCGAACGCGACGTCGCCGTGTACGTCATCTTGACGGTCGCTGACCCGTTCGACAACACGACGGCGAACTTGCAGGCGCCCGTGGTCATCAACGCCCGAAACCGAATCGGCAAGCAAGTGATCTTATCGAACACCCCGTACAAAACGAAACATCGCCTTTTCCCCGAAAAAGCGGCGACGTAAAGGAGGCGGACCATGCTTGTTCTAACGCGCAAAATCAAAGAAGCGATCCAAATCGGCGACGACATCGAAATCACTGTCCTCGCCATCCAAGGCGACCAAGTGAAGCTTGGCATCAACGCGCCCAAACACATCGACATTCACCGCAAAGAAGTGTACCTCGCCATTCAGGCGGAAAACAACGCCGCCTCCTTCGCCTCCAAAACATCGCTCGAGCAGCTGAACGAGCAATTGAAACATTTGAAAGGGGGGAAATAGTGATGAGCGTCAGCATCGGCGGAGTGCCAGTCCAAGGCGTCGTCGCCCGCATTGTCCAAGACAATAAGCAAATTGCTGAACAAGCTCTAAACGAAATGATCAACAAACATAAAGACGACCCAGCGCGCATCATCAAAGAAATCCAGCAGCCTTCGCCATTTTCCCAATTTCTCGACATCAAAATCTAAAAAAATTTGTGCTAACCTATTAAACTTCTAAAAAACAAACCGATATAAAAAGTGAACGCGGCATAGCGAAGAAAGGCGGCCGACTTTCTTCCTATCCGCGAATTGATCATTCCACAAGGACGTGGAAGAAAAAATTTCAAGGAGGAAAAGAAGATGAGAATCAACCACAATATTGCGGCGTTGAATACGTATCGTCAGTTATCAATTAATGGTACAAATGCCCAAAAAAACATGGAAAAATTATCTTCAGGTCTTCGCATTAACCGTGCTGGTGACGATGCGGCAGGTCTTGCGATTTCGGAAAAAATGAGAGGGCAGATCCGTGGGTTAGAGCAAGCGTCTCGTAACTCACAAGATGCAATCTCGCTAATCCAAACGGCTGAAGGGGCTTTAAATGAAACACACGCTATTTTACAGCGTATGCGCGAATTAGCGGTACAAGCATCTAATGGTACAGCTACAGATGATGACCGTAATGCTATCCAAGATGAAATTAATCAATTAGTTTCTGAAATCGATAGAATAGGGGAAACTACTGAGTTTAACACAATGAAGCTAATAAATGGTTCCCAAACTCAAAATGTTACAATTACAACAAATAACTCAAATATTAAATCATTTACTGCATTCAATGCTGTGGCTGAGGGAACTGATTATAATATTGCAGTTAATAACGTTGAGAAAGTAGCCACAAACCTGAATGCAGCCGGAAATACTGGTCTTCAAACTTCTGATTTTACTTTCACTGGCGGCAACTGGGATGTAGGAGCGAAAATTGAAATTGTAGTTAGTGATGGGGCATCAGGTGCAGGTTATAAGGATCTAACACTGAAAGTGAATGGTGTTGCAATTGACACAATTTCTGATCATGACGTTACTACTGCTGCAACTTTTGACAGTGGTGGTGGTTACGCATTAACAATTGCGGCGAACTCATTTAATGCTGCTGTAGGTAGTGGAAATGGTACTGTACAAGCTGATTTCGCAATTGAAGCAGATTACACAATCACCAAAGGTGCTGCAACATTATATAACCAAGCAAATGTCCAAACCACAGATGGAAATCTTAGATTAGGTGATTTTAGAGCAACTGTAGACAAAACTCTTACGGCTAACGCCACAAACTCTGTTACTGTTAACGGTACAGCATTGAAGTTCCAAATTGGTGCAAATGAAAATCAAACAACCTCTTTGTCTATTAGTGATATGAGAGCAGCGGCACTTGGTATTGACAACTTAGATGTAGATGATCAAGCTAGTGCGCAATCTGCAATCACAACAATTGATGCTGCAATTAAAAAGGTATCTGATGAACGTGCAAAATTAGGTGCTAACCAAAACCGCCTAGAGCATACTATTAACAACTTAGGAACTGCATCTGAAAACTTAACAGCTGCTGAATCTCGTATCCGTGACGTAGATTATGCCTTAGCTGCTTAGGCAGTGACAGGCACAGTCGTCCTAGCTGGAAACGGCTAGGAGTATCACCGGGTGAATTGCTGGGAACCCCTTAGAGCCTTTGACGCCACAACGTAGCTGGAAACGGCAAGCGTGATGGTTGGAAAAGTCAAAGGATTGGGCAACCAGCAGCCAAGCTCCTGTCCCGAAAGGGTGGAGAAGGTTCAACGACTAGGACATACCGCCTAAGGCAATTGCTATGGCGATGAAGTCCGTAGGGTGAACAGGATTCCTCCATCGTCCTGCATCATCCGAAGCGCCCGGCCCCTAACAGGTAAAGCTGAGGGTGAAGATGTAGTCTGGTCCCGTCACGAAAGTGAGGGTGGCACGATGGCCAAAGAAATGATGGAGTTCACAAAGAACAATATCCTTACTCAAGCAGCACAAGCAATGTTGGCTCAATCTAGTCAAATTCCGCAAGCGGTGTTGCAACTGCTTCGGTAATTTGATTGGAAGGGCGTCTTAGCTGGAAACGGCTAAGAGGATCACTGGGTGAATTGCTGGGAAGCCCTAAAGCTTTCCTTGCCACAACGTAGCTGGAAACGGCAGGCGTGACGGCTTGAAAAAAGGAAAGATGTAACAATGGGCAATCAGCAGCCAAGCTCCTGTCCCGAAAGGGTGGAGAAGGTTCAACGACTAGGACATACCACCTAAGGCAAAATGCTATGGTGATGAAGTCCGTAGGGGAGGCAAGATAGCCGAACCGAAGCGCCCAGCCCTTCGCCAGCGGCAAGCTGGAAAGGTGAAGATGTAGTCTACACAACGTTCGAAAGACGTTGAGGCATGGCAAGCCAACCAACAACCACAAGCAATATTGCAATTGCTTCGTTAATCATAACGAAACGCAAAGAGACCTTAGGTTATCTAGGGTCTCTTTTTTCATGAACATCTTATTTATCTTTTATCTCTCTCCATTTATATACAACGGACCAATAGCTTCTTTGCAGCGCATCGGCGATTTCTTGAATCGTAGCTCCTTCTTGCTTCATTTCTTTCAGTAGCTGTATTTCTTCAGTGGAATACGGTTTCACGCGCTCGGAGCTGCTTGTCAACAATTCAAAATCAGGAAATCTATTTTTCCATTTCTGCTTTTCTATGTTGAATCGCTCGTTCCAGTTAGTTTTATAATACATTGACGGACAGGTATAAGTGACAGGGGCGATAGCGTCTAAGAAAAGAAATGTATCTTTGACTGATGTCGTTTTTAAAATATTACCTTGACCATCGGGGCGTTTGCTTAAGCGCAACGTGATGCCAAAATGCGTAAAAATGTGGTGCTGTAATTGTTGCAGTTCATGGGACGGGTAACATTGCAAGTAGAGATAAATATGTGGCGTTAAATAAATACGTTTCTTTCGCCGATTTACTTGGGAAGAAACGCAGAGCGAGCCATCGTCCATATACAAAACAGAAAGAAAATGCGGCAATGTACAATATGGTAACAAGGAAAGCGGTATGTGCTTCGAACCGTCATCGTGATAAAAATGAGGATATAACTTTGTAAACAATGGCAGTGATGGTGAACGGACGCATTGACTTTTACGTGTAATATATAAAAGGTCGTTAAAAAATGAAACTTTCCATCTTCGATATTCTTCTTGATCGATACCGAAATGTTCCCGATAACTATGGTTTTTCCTTCGGCTATTATAAAGCTTTGTAATTTCTCCATCACCAATAATGCTGGCGATTAAAATGTTTTGTTGTATAGGAGTTAACTGTAAGAAATCGTGCATTTATTTCACCTCTTAACAGAACATATGTTCTATATAAATTTATTATAAATGTATCCCTCATGTTTTGGAAAGGCTTTTGACTAATTTTATGGAGTAGTGTTTTGTCGTTATAAGCTATGTGCCAACGGAATGATAGATTTTTTAAGAAAAATGGAGGAATTTCTAGGAATTTTTCAAAAGGGATGAGACAGTTTTAGAATATTAATGAGGAGAGGTATTGCTTACTAATAACAAAAAATAGCGATATTTTACAGATGATGATTATTACAATATGAGTAAAATAAATCAATTATGGGGGAGGTACGTAATAGATGGTTACCTTAGGAAGTAATTAACATTCATCGTATTGGAATTGTTAGCACTATAGAAACATAAGTTATAATTTTCGTCAATGGAGCATTCCCGTTAGGAGCTTTTCCGGGGACTTGATCAAAAAAAGCCCTCTTGGTATGATGCAGGGGTGTCAAACAATACCTACCATCATGCCAAGGA
>NZ_PIJG01000120.1:0-1714 GCF_002809955.1 Geobacillus sp. Manikaran-105 | reverse complement strand
ATCACGTTACACGTAGATGCTCTCATCCATGCCCAATCCCTGCAGAATCCTTCGCTGATCAGGGGTAAGGGAGCGATCCAGTGAGCGTTGGATGCGCCCATCCGGCAGATTGAACAGGACGACGTTCACATATTGAAACAGCTGAAAAATCGCCTGTCCCGTCGGCCGGGTCAGCTTGCGGCCTCCGGCGCCCTTTAACGGGCGTTCTGGTGTGATGAACTGACGCACCCGGCGCTGAAAGACGCGGTAAATCGCCAAGGCCAAGAGAAATAAATAGCCCAACACCGCCACCCGTTCTGGCTTTTTGACGTAAATCTCGTCGGTGAAGAACGGATCTTTGAGAAAGGAGAAGTTCATTTCCACCGATATTTGCCCTTTATACAACTTCAAGATTTCTCGAGCATCCATCGTTCGGCCTTTCCATTCCTTCGGAACGGTCGTGACGAGGACAAACCGGGACGCTTTCCGTCTTGCCTGTTCCCATGCCTGTTGGTGGAATTCGACGTCCAGGCGCAAAAGATACAGCGTCTCCACCTCGGGTTCCACCCCTTTTTTCGGCCGGCCGCGCCGTTTTTCTCGGCCAACGAAAAGGAGTCGCTCCACGCTGGATCGGGTTGGACATCCGCTTCCGCCAGAGCAGCTTTGACGATTCGGAGCGACGATGGGCCTCTCGTGATCAAAAAGGCGTTGGCGGCTTTCGTCTGCGCCAGAGTGTCTTTCGTCATGGCGGCGGAATCGGCCACGTAAATCCATTCGTCTTCAATCTTGGCTTGTTTGAGCTGTTCGTGGACACGGGACAGCACCTCCGGATTCCACGTTTTGTCCGGCAGGTTGCCGTCGTGCACATCGCCGTAAAACGGGATGCCATCCTCGTTGCCGATCAGCCCGAAACCGATCTGTTTTTGCCAGCGATGATGCCGGTTGTAGCCATGCGTGATCCGCAGGGCCTCTGACGAGACCGATTCATACGCGCCGTAAACGGTCTTGTCCGTCGTATCGGCGTGGAAGGCCTGGAGAGGAAGGCCTTCTTTCCGATAAATGTGAATCAAGCAAGTGCTGATCACCTTGTGAATATCCGCCTCATACAGGCGGTCGAGATGACGAGCCAACGCATCATCATTGAACCAAGAAGGCTTCAGCCCCGGCCGGATCAGCTTCGACAAATCGATCTCATGCGCCCATCGCTCCAAATGGACGAGTGCTTGTCGTCCGCTCAAGATATCCAGAAGGATCAGCTTGACCGCATCGCTGGTTCGGGTTTGGCATTGGGGATCCACCGGAACCAGCCGATCGATGAGCTGGGGAAGGTCAAGATCTTGGAAAAGGGCACTTATTATATTCAAATAGGAACTGTCATAAATCTCACAAATTTGAACATCCATGGTGGACAAACTCCTTTGCATTCCTTGTGTGTCAAGGATTCATTCCACATCGATGCAAAAAAAATCCTCCCGATTTTCGTCGAGAGGGTGCGAAATGTGAGTCGGAACGAAAAAATCCTCCCGATTTTCGTCGAGAGGGTGCGAAATGTGAGTCAGACGCACGATGTTTCTGGTTTTTTCGAGACGGAGTCCAAAGCGCCATTTGGTATTCTTCGTACAGCCTTTTTTGCAACTCACGGCTAATGAATCCTTTGTCCCCGAAGTTATACGGGTGGGGAATTTGGGTCATCACGCTTTCGGCTGCGATTCGATCGTGGCAAGATGCTTCCGTC
>NZ_PIJG01000119.1:0-1791 GCF_002809955.1 Geobacillus sp. Manikaran-105 | reverse complement strand
GACCTCCTTAATGTTTATTTCACCGCTAACATTATTGCCAGGATCTCGTCAGTGCTTTCTCTTTTTTGTCACTAAATCACAAAATTTGGTGATGAACCTATTTTTTTAAAAAATTATAAATATTGTATTGACTTTTTTAGTAGTTAACAAGATAATATTATACGAGCGCTAGCATTTATTTCTAATTAAGGTATACCTTAACAATACAAATGGGTTTTAGTATGAAAACGAGGTGACTTAACTTGAAAAAGATGTTATACCTATTAGCATTTAGTTTTATGTTTTTGATGTTTAATCATGAAACTAGTGCAGCTGAGTATAAGAAAAATTACTACCCTACTAAAACAGAAATTGAAGCATTGAATCAGGAATTACAAGAATTAGTAGATGAAGCAAATGAAAGATTATCTAATGGAGAAAAAAATATTGAATTAACGTCTAAGAATTTAAAACTAGTTTTTAAAGAAAACAACTCACTAGGTTCAGAAAATATAATGACCAATCAGTTAAATACTATGGGTGTAAATGCTAGTTCAATAGGATCAAAAAGTTATCAAGCATATGTAACGAATACTGCGGGTTTTAATTTTACCCATGCGGTAAGTGGTATTTTTTCATGGAATGGAGACTATTTAACAGGAGTTTCAGCAGATGCAGATCTAACAGGGATAATGTATGATAAATCGTCAAATACAACTGTAACTGGGTTAGATGGAATAATAGGTAGAGATGCTAAAATTGCAAGAGTAACTAGCAAAGGAACATTTAAGGCATTGAAATATTTTGTAACGTATCATACAACATTAATGGTCGATGTTTATGCTCCAACACAAAGTTATAGAATTGTAGAAGCTAAAATTACTTATTGATTTTAATTGAGGGGGAACAATATGGTGAAAAGTTTACCAATTAAGATATCTTCTCTACTATTAACAACATGTTTTCTGCTCAGTTTCTTTTCAAGTGCTGCATTAGCAGATACTGTATTAATCACATCGTTTACTAGTACTACAAAAGAAAGTACGACTTCAGTTCCTAAAAATTATCATTATTTCTATTCAACCAAGGATACGGTAAAAGTAACATTCAAAGTCGATGAGTGGATTAAAACTCGCAATATTAAAAAAGTTAATGTTCAATTACAAAAAAGTAATGGACTTTGGTGGTCAACTAAAACGACAAAAAGTGTAACAAGTACAAGTTCTATTACGTTTAGTGTGAATGCTGGGAGTGGAGACTATAGATTAGTTGTTTGGGATGAACCTGAACCAACAGGATGGGCTAAACCTCCTCTTTATTATCCGAAATCAACAAGATATTCCGTTGATATTTGGGGAATAGATTAATAATAGAACTTCAAAAAGAAGGGTGCTACTTAAAGTTGATATTATCCCTCTTGTGTAGACAGTGTAGAAAAAGGACACACTGCTATACAGGAGGGATTTTTTTGGATAAATCAAATGCAAAATACAAAAGCTATAGTTTTGAATTTAAATTACGTACCCGAGTTCGACAGTCACTAGGCAAACAAAATGCCTCTCGTCCCTTGATACAAAAGGGATCGGAGGCATTTGGGCACACTTCGGGCGTGTATCTAGGTGCGAGGATGGATGCTTAGGATCTTTGGAGGAGGCTCCAGCCCTAGAGCCGTAAAGAGTTGCGCTTGTTTGGCCGTCAGCTCGGTTCGTTGAAAAAGGTCGCCGTTTTTGGAAGAAAAATGTCCAAGCATAAGACGCTCACATTCGTCTCTTACGTTCGGCCACGATTCATGAGTCCGGATCTCTACGATCC
>NZ_PIJG01000118.1:0-1791 GCF_002809955.1 Geobacillus sp. Manikaran-105 | reverse complement strand
ATTATCGGATTTGAAGTGGCACTAGACGGTATATTGTTAGCTTATTCCCTGGTTACACTTGGGCTAGTTGAGCGCTAAAGCTCAACTAGCACCACGGGTAAAAAAGAAAACCCGAGTTCGACAGTTTTGAGGCCATTTTAGGCAAATGAAAATGGCCAAAATGCTGTTATATCAAGGATTTCGCGATGCGGATCCTAGAAAAAAACACTGAATTTCATAGGCACACGACTTGTTTATTTTAACTTTTAAAACAGCTGAATATCGGTTATAATATAGGCATGTACATACGGCGAGTAACACGCAAAAACAAAGATGGAACGACCGTGGCGTATCTCCAGCTTGCTCACAACGAATGGGATCCGAAGGCCAAATATGCAAAAGCGAAGGTGATTTATTCGTTTGGGCGCGAAGACGAGGTGGATCGCGCCGTCTTGGAGCGTCTGGCCAAAAGCATTTCGCGATTCCTTTCTCCTGAGCAGGCTTGGGAAATCGAGACGTTGACAGGAGAAGTGTCGGATGACTTTCAGTTTCAATCAAGCAAACGCCTTGGTGGCGCTTGGCTTTTGGATCAGCTCTGGAGACAACTGGGATTGGGAGAAATTCTCCACTCCTTGTTTGCCTCCCGACATCATCAGATTCCGTTGGAACGGCTGATTTTTGCCATGGTGGCGAATCGTGCCCTTCATCCGTCAAGCAAGTTGGCGATGGAGGAGTGGGTGGAGAAAGACGTGCATATCCCTCATCTTCCCCAAGTCGCCAGCCACCAGTTGTACTGGGCGATGGATGAGCTGCTGGCTGTGCAGCCGGAATTGGAACGCCAAGTGTTCCATGCCGTGGCCGATTTATTGAACCTGGAAGTCGATTTGATTTACTTTGATACGACTTCGTCGTACTTCGAAGTGGATCCATCCGAAACACCAGAAGGAGAATCGCTTCGAAAGCAGGGGTTTTCCAAAGATAAGCGTCCCGATTTGGTCCAAATCGTCATTGGACTGGCCGTTACCCGGGAAGGAGTCCCCATTCGCGCTTGGGTATGGCCTGGCAATACGATGGATATGACGGTCATCAAACAGGTGAAACAAGACTTGATTGGCTGGAAGCTTGGGCGTGTGATCAGCGTGATGGACCGCGGATTTTCGTCTGAAGAGAATTTGCGAATCTTGCAACAGGCCGGGGGACACTACATTGTCGGCGAAAAAATGCGATCTGGCAAAGCCGCCGTTGAAGAGGCGTTGAGCCGCCGTGGGCGCTACCAACAAGTTCGCGAGAACTTGCATATCAAAGAAATCATTGTCGGCGACGGAGAAGCGCGTCAGCGCTATGTTCTCGTGTACAATCCCAGCGAAGCCGAACGCCAACGCAAGGAACGGGAAACGCTGCTCGAATCGCTGAAAGAGGAGTTGGAGGGGCTTCGCCAACTCCCTAATGAAGCTCATCATAAGGCCACCTGCCGGCTGCGTTCCCATCCGTCCTACGGAAAATACTTGCGTCAATTGAAGGATGGAACGCTTCGCATCGACAAGCAAGCGGTTCGTGAAGCGGAAAAGTATGACGGCAAATATCTCATCCGAACATCCGACGATACCTTGTCTGCGGAAGATGTCGCCATCGGGTATAAGCAGCTGGTGGATATCGAGCAGGCCTTTCGGACGTTGAAATCGACACTTGAGTTGCGTCCCATGTATCATCGTTTGGAAGACCGCATCCGGGCGCATGTGCTGCTCAGTTGGCTGGCCCTCTTGTTAGTTCGGATCGTAGAGATCCGGACTCATGAATCGTGGCCGAACGTAA
>NZ_PIJG01000117.1:0-1875 GCF_002809955.1 Geobacillus sp. Manikaran-105 | reverse complement strand
TGGCATGATGGTAGGTATTGTTTGACACCCCTGCATCATACCAAGAGGGCTTTTTTTGATCAAGTCCCCGGAAAAGCTCCTAACGGGAATGCTCCTTTTTATGATCCGTCCGTTGTTTCCATTATACTGTGTGCAGCATCTCCATCGTTGTGAGTCATATCACACCGCCGACAGGCAAGCGCAAAAAAAAAACAGCACGCTCGCCCCCATGAGCGACGCGCCGTAGCAAATCCCCGCCGAACCGTGCTCGCCATCTGCTGGAATGAGCTTCGTTTCATGCTCACCCCGCCCTTTCATATGAAAAATACATCCCCAGTTTTATTATAAGCGGAAAATGTTCGAAAAACTGTGACAAAAAATAAACAGTTTAGCATTTTTGATGAAACACATAATATAAAACATTTAACAAAAAGATGATCTCTTATATAGCAGGTTGGACAATTGATATAAAACAACCCTCAACAGGGCTTATTGTTGAAAATAACGGGCAAGCGTCACAATCATCGCTCCCATCCGCTCATGTTCCGGGGCGATGACGCGATCGACTCCCTCTTCTTCCAATGCTTCTTTTGTCACTTTGCCAACGGCGCAGGCCACGACATCGGTGCGAAACGCGTCAAGCAGCGGTGCGATCTCTTTTTTCTCGCGGGCGAACGAAAAGAAAAAGCGGACTTGCATCGCCGATGTAAAACAGACGGCATCGACTTCGCGCCCGACGATTTCTTTATACAATGTCGCCAGTGTCTCCTCATCCGGAGCGATATGCCGGTATGGCAACAATTCCGTATACAAAGCGCCTTGTTCAAGAAAAAACTGCTTCAAGGCTGGCGCGGTATCGCCGTACAGCTGTACAACAACGTTTTTTTCCGCAAAGTCGTGCCCATAAAGAGCAGCAATCAACCCTTTCGTCGTCCCGTCCTCGCTTGCGGCCACCGGGGTGACGCCGATTTGTTTCAACGCCGTCACCGTTTTATAGCCGCGGGCAGCCACGTTCGCTTCCTTGATCGTTCGATGCCATTGAGCAGCCATTCCCTCCCGGTCGGCCGCTTCCAACAGCGCCTCAAAGCCGATTCCCGTCGTAAATACGATCCAGTCCGGCCGCATGGCGATGACGGTTCGCATTTCCTCTCCCAGTTCGCTTCCCTTTGAAAAGACGGTCCCTTGCGCCGGACGAATGATGGCCGTTCCTCCTTGCTTTTCAATAAGCGTTGTCATTTCGTCCAGTTTGCGTGACGCGCATAAGGCAATCCGTTTGCCATGCATGTCCCTTCCCCCTTATGGTCAGTCGTTCGTCCTTTCCATTCTAAAAGATGGTCTTTGCCTATGCAACAAAAAACCATTCCGCTCCCTGGCACATCGCAACGCGAATGCCGCCTTCATTGGGTATAGCGCCCAGCGCAACAGAACAGACCGCAGGCAGAAACAGCCGACCACCATCAAAAAAACACGCGCCCAAAGACGCGTGCCCTCCGTTCAACGAGTATGTACCATGGCCTCTTCTCCCCGACGGTCAAAGGAACCGATGATGCGCGTCGGCTCGACGGAAATGATCCGATCGAGCGGGATGTTCATCAGCCGCATTTGCCGGTTGTAAACAAACAGTTTGCGCGTGTCCTGATACAGCTTGACCGGCAGCACGACCGCCTCCCCCTGCTCCGTTTGCACGCGCACCGGCTGCTTCTCTTCAATCCACGCCGAAAGTTGTTGGTACAATTCGTTCATTCCGCTTGTTCCCCCTTCTCACCCATTCCTACTTATTGATTATAAAAGGAAAAGACAGAAAAGTTCCATGAGCAATTTTTGCTCTCCACCCGGGCATGAAAATCCCCCTTTTCTTCCCATAATGAAGAGTAGGCGCAAACAGCTCAATAGGAC
>NZ_PIJG01000116.1:0-2034 GCF_002809955.1 Geobacillus sp. Manikaran-105 | reverse complement strand
GATGTGCTAATTTATTCATGAGACATGAACCTCCTTGTGGATAGTTGGTGGTACATCTATTCTAACCAAGGAATCGGGTTCATGTCTCCTTTTTTGTTTAGTTGTCAATTTATGTAAGTGAATTTGCTCATCTACAGTTCCTGTATTTACATTTTCTAATCCTACAGCTACAGATTGATCTATTATAGTTACTTTATTTAACAAGTTATTAGACTTTAAAGTCTGTAAAAGCATTTTGTGTGCGCTTGATCCGTAGGGGACAGAAACCTCTTTCCCCTTTAACTGACTAATATCATTAATGCCATCAATTGGAGCTATTATGCTTTGATTCATCCCGTTTTTTCCTTTTCCATCAATAGCTACTATTTTCGCATCTAATTGTTCTAGCTCAACCGACTTGGCACCAGCTAATAAAGCAGGCATATCACCAAGGAATGCTATTTGTACTTTACCTGAAGACATAGCATTTACAAGTGGAACACCTGATGATGAGTTAAACCATTGTATTTCAATTTCCGCATCTGGATACATCTCTAATAATTTCTTTTCAAAAATCTTTTGATTTTTAATAATTGTAGCGCCCCACGTCTGAGCCGTAGGAGTTTGATATCCGATTGTTAAGCTTATACTTTTTTTATCTAGATTGGGTTTACTTTGCTTAGAAGAACAAGATGCCAATAATAGTACTATAAATATTAACAAAATTTTGAAATATTTATAGCTTATCGACATCATTTTTCCATTAACCCCCATACAACGTTCTCTTCGAACCAATCTCTTATAATGAATATTCGTTGTTCTACTTCTTTTAATGTATTTCCCCTCACCAGTACTATTGCTATAGAATCAATTACAGAGTTAGGATTATTAAAAGTTTCACCCTCATTTCCGAAAGGATCATACAATACTACCCAATCAAATGGAATTTTAGATGGCCTGGACAATAATTTACCATTTTTCGAAGGGATAAAGACTCCACCTACTAAACTTTTTAGTTCTACTGTCGAGGGGATTTCTATAGGTAATGAGCACTCATTTCTCACCCATATCCTATATAAATCTATTCCATACGCCTCATTTATAGCGGCATCAAGTCGTCCACCTCCGACTCTTGAAGCAATCTCACAAAAAACTAATTCATCATTTTCTGTATGGAAAATTTCACAATGGAATGGTGTAAAATTCGGAGTGGGTAATGATTTAATTATTTCTTCAGTAAAATATTTTATTCTTTTAAATAAACTGTGATTAGGTGGTAATAAAGTATACGAAGAACCTTTTTTAAAACTGAGTGCATCATCTAGATATTGTCCCACTGAAATAAAAGCTATTTTTCCATCGGAAATTATTCCATCAACATTGTGCATTGTCCCTTTTATAAAAGTTTCTACCATCATATCTTTTGGTATTCCTTTTTCTAAATATAATTTTAGCTCTTGATGGTTTTTTATTACACTTACACTTTTTGATGCCATTCCATCTACCGGTTTGATAATAAAAGGATAACCGTGTGTCTTTTCAAAGTCATATAAATCTACTGAGCTTTCAATTTTTTTATACGCAGGCGTTTTTAATCCGGCGCTAGAAACGTAGTCCTTCATAATAACTTTATCTCTGAAGGCAAGTGCACTTTTCATATTTTGACCTCTTAGATTAAATCTCTCTCTTAGTCTAGCTGCTCTAACAATTTCTGTTTCATCTAAAGCTATTATTGCATCATACGGATTTTGTTCATATAACTCAATTGCGTCATAATCTACCAAACCATTATCTTGAAACTTTTTATAAGATTTCTTTATATCAAATCCTACAAATTGATCTGAAAATCTCTCATTAGTGAACAAATATATTTCACTGTTATAATCTTCAAGCCATTCTTTGTATTTTGCAACATTAATCGGAAATCTGTTTAGTATCAATACTGCCAATTTCTTTCTCCTCCCTCTAGAAATGTTGATTTATCAAGGCTTTTCGGCCCCTCAGGGGTGTCCAAAAAATATTTTTCGACAAAATCTCTTACATCCTTTTTCAGTT
>NZ_PIJG01000115.1:0-2054 GCF_002809955.1 Geobacillus sp. Manikaran-105 | reverse complement strand
GCTTCGCTTGGTGGCCCCGACGAGCGTCGCGAACAAAAGTTCGCAACCCTCGTCGGGGAATCATTCCTGAATGTCACCCACAAATATTTTACTCACACTTTGTTGTTGAGCAGCTTGTGAGTTAGCATCGTTAATTGTTAAGATAACTTCTTTACCGTTTGCTTTTGCAGCAGTTACTGTTAAACCGCTAGCAGTTGGGAATGTATAGTTACCAACAGTTTCAGCAGTTGTTACATCTACATCCTTGTTGAATGTAACTTTAACTTGTTTAAGGTTAATCGCTTAAAATTAACCATAAATTTCCAAATAAATCAAATCTCAAAAAACCCAACGGATTCAAGGAATCTGTTAATTGGAAAAATTAGTATCATAGTAAAAACCTAGTGAAAGCTGACTAGAATGTTGAACAGCTTAGGAAAAGATGAGTGAAAAACGAACGAGTAAAAAAATAAAAATTCCCGTAAAAACCGTGAGAACCCACAGCAATAAAATTGCAACCTTCAATGAGTGAAATTCAAATCCCGAAAACCCCGTTAAACCCGATAAAAGCAAGAATAAAATAAATAGCTATTCTCAAAAAGATCGTACAAATAATAAATGAGTAACACACATAATACAATAGCATATATAATGGAAGAAACTCGGTATAAAACGACATAAACAAAAGGAACACTCAACAATCTTCCAACCTCCACTCCCCCAGAAAGGTTAACAGATTATCTCCATACAAAAGAGATTGTGAGAGAGCTAGTTTCTGAGAGTGAGTGTTTTGGAACGGGATTTCGGGGAGTTCGGGAAATCCTTGCTATGACTGAAAAAGAAAGCGGGGAACATCCTCCCGCTCCCCACTCTTGATTTTAGTTTTCTTCCTAATTCGAGATTCACTTCATTCATCATTACTTTCTCGACCGTCTTATCTTTTATTTCTTAAGTAGAAAAACGGACT
Source organism: Geobacillus sp. Manikaran-105 (assembly GCF_002809955.1). NCBI lineage: Bacteria > Bacillati > Bacillota > Bacilli > Caryophanales > Anoxybacillaceae > Geobacillus > Geobacillus sp. Manikaran-105. The sequence goes on along the minus strand of NZ_PIJG01000115.1, from coordinate 1,108 downwards.
TAGTATTAAGCCCGTTCTGCATTATTTCTAATTAAACAAATCGTCAATTTTTTTCGCACTTAATATATAAGTTGAATTAAAGATTTACAACTGAACACACAAACGATCGATCGTTTGTTCTGGTTTCTGGTTGATTCGCTGAATAAAGGCTTGGACATTCTTTCTAATTTCTTGCACACTCGAATAGAACACGTTGTAAATCACGTCTGATTTCAGCCATTTCCATAGCCCTTCAATCAAGTTCAATTGCGGACTGTATGGTGGCAAAAAGACGAGCTCTAACCGATCTTCGTGTTCTTTTAAAAATGGCTGAATGAGTTTGGCATGGTGAATTCGAGCGTTATCTAAAATCATCACTATTTTGCCTGTGGGATAGCGTTCTAACACAAGTTGAAGAAATCGAAGAAATGTTTCCGCGTCATAGCGTTCTTCTTCGATGCAAAACACTTCCCCTGTTTCGTAGTTCAACGTGCCAATCAACTTCAGCCCTTGATGTTTTCCAAACGTCGGAATGATTCGTTGTTTTCCTTTGACAAACCATGTTTTTTGAATCGCTTGGTAATCACGAATCATCGACTCATCTTGAAAGAGGACATGGGCGATGTTCCCATCTACCAGTTTTTTTTTACTTCAGGGAAGGTGATTTCGACGAATTCTTTTTGTTTCTCTTCATCGGCATTGGCTAGTGTATAGGTCGGTTTCGTATAGCTTAGCCCTAACCGATGCAGAATGTCACTTGTTCCGCGAAGCGTGTATGTTGGCCCCCACTTTTGTTGAATGAGTTCAGCGATTATCGCAAGCGTCCAATTATATTTTGCTTCGAATCCCACATCTACGGGGAGCTGATGTTCAATGATCAAAGCCAGCTCTTTTTCCTGCTCAGGGGTCAATCGACGTGGGGCGCCAGGTGAGTATTTCATCTCCAGTCCATCAAGACCGCGCTGGGCGTAGGCATGAATATAGTTATAAATAGTTTTCTTGGATCGACCAATAATCGTTGCGATTTCTCCTTTGGTATATCCCTGCAAATGAAGATAAATCGCTTGGTAGCGTTCATATGCTCGTTTACTTTTTGCTTCTTTCATGGCAGTGGACAACTTTTCGATCT
>NZ_PIJG01000114.1:0-2064 GCF_002809955.1 Geobacillus sp. Manikaran-105 | reverse complement strand
TCAACATGTGATTCACCTCCTTGTCTATCAATATTCACATCATAGACAGGAAAAGCAAAAAATATTCAGCTCACTTTATGATGTGACTGAATAGTTACACGCATCGAGGCAAACCTTCTCGAAATGATAATAGCGTTACGATATCTGAATCGGACAAAATCATCGGAATATCATTACGAAAACCTAAAAAGTGAATATTTTCTAAATGATTTTGTTCTACGTATTTTTTGAGCTCTATTTCTTTTTCACCCTTACCTACAATTAAGCAATGAACATTAGAATTATACTGCAAAATTTTCTTCCAATTTCTTAGTAAAAATAAATGATTTTTATTATGATTTAGTTCTGCAATATATGTCACTACAACATCATTCTTTTTGATGCCTAATTGTTCACGGACATTAACATCCTCATTCACACTATATTGATCAAGCGAAACACCGACTCCATGCGCAAAAAATAAGGATTCATTCTCCTTGAATCCCAATCTTTGACCATTTTGATAATCTTCCTTATTCATTACTATTAAGCCATCTGTCCATCTTCTCGCTAGTTTTTCAGCCGTATAATAGATAAGCCAGTTTTGAATAGGAGCCCCTTTATAAAAATGAAATCCATGAGCCGTATAAAGAACAGCACCTTGCTGACATTTTTTCGCTGTATAACGAACTAGAAAGGAGGCGACAGGAGTATGAACATGAATTAAGTCAAAATAATATTGATTAAATAAATTCATTAATAGCTTTACGGCTTTCAAATTGGATAGCTGATAGGGCGAGCGGGAGAACGGAATATCCCAACAAATAACTCCCATTTTCTCAATTTCCTGTTTACCTCCATGTTCCGAATTTGCCGCCGCGTGTACCTCATATCCCATATCCTGTAATAATCTCATAAATGGCTTGTGGAAAGCCACAAAATGAAAATAAACTGAAGCAGCAAACAAAACCCTCTTTTTTATTGACATCAAAAATCAACCACTTTCTTTAATAATAATTATAGTGCCTATAGAGTAATCTAATTCGTCTATATAACACAAGAATTATTTTTGATATAGCAACATTCCCATAATAACAACTATATAAATCCAACTTGATTTCTCAACATGTTTAAAGATGCCAGCCTTCTGCCTATACTGCTCCTAACAAGAAAACGAGTAGCTACCATTCGTCTGGTTATGCAAGGTTACATGGACTTACAAGTGGCTCAACTTTTGAATCTTCATCGACAATCGGTCTCTTCTTATGTCCAAAAATTTAAGAAGGCGGCATGGATGCTTTATTAGAACGACGTTACGCTCCTGGTAAAAAAACTTACCTGTCTGAAGCGGAAGAAGTTCAGCTCAAGAAAATGATCTTGGAATCCACTCCTGCCCAAGAAGGGTTTGAAATAGAAGCTTATTGGAACACACGCATTCTTCAACACGTTATGGAAAAAACAATGTGTCTATGACTCGGTTTGACATCACCAAAATGCCTCATCGTTGGGGATTGAGTTATACACGCCCAACATATACCTTGAAGCGTGCAGACTATAAAAAAACAAACAAGAATTTCAAGAAAAAGTTCAAGAGTTAAAAAACTCCTCTGAAGACATGGGGTTCATGTACGAAGATGAGAGTCACATTCGTGATTACCAAGCTCTCCATGCCACATGAATCTTGAAAGGAAAACAAAAACAAGTCCTACGTATGGACATCATGCCACCGTTTCTTAATGTGGCGCACTCAACGCAATGAAGACGAGTTTTTGTGCATGGAAACAACGAGGTGTAATACATAGAGTATATTTTTCTCAATATCCGAAGAAACACATCATCGTGATTCTCGACAATGTAAGAATTCACAATGCACTACCCTAAAGCCGTTCTTAGAAAAACATCAAAAACAGCTCACACTTTTTCCGTGAAAATGCATGCGCCTTGAGCAGTCATTTTCATGCCGGGTGGAGGGCAAAGCGCGCTGCCCATGGAACTTTTCCGTGAAAATCCCCACCACTTGGTGAGTGCGGTATACGCTCCTGATCCGTGAGGGTATACTGAAAATGGCCAAAAAAGGCAATAGGA
>NZ_PIJG01000113.1:0-2184 GCF_002809955.1 Geobacillus sp. Manikaran-105 | reverse complement strand
TTGGTATGGTGAGTGATGTGTTTGACACCCCTGCATCATACCAAGAGGGCTTTTTTTGATCAAGTCCCCGGAAAAGCTCCTAACGGGAATGCTCCTTTAGGTTCCTTTTCTTAAGTTTTGCAGCAAACAGCCGATTCATGTATCGAAAATGGAGCGGACGCTTCCGAGGGGCATCGGCGCAATAAAAAAGGCATGACTAAAGAGAGGCAAAAAGAACGCTTACAACAGCGCGCATACATTCGCAGCTGTTGCCGCCTTATTTGCCCTCTTTACTCATGCCTGATCGAGTCAGTAACACGTAAAGCGAGACAACCTATGCAGTTGTATTGTTCTTTTTCTCCGCCAGCCGTTGCAAATGCAACGTCAAATAGACCGCCTCGGCATCGTCCGCCGGCAGATGAAGCGTTTGCTGCATGACCTTAACCAACTTCCATGCTAGATTATAGCACAATGGATACGCTTCCTTCAAGATTTTCGACAAATTTTTTGGTTCTTCGACTTTTTCACCTTTTTTCATCCGCTCAATCGCATAGCGCAAATGGCGGACGAAACGCAAATAATGAACGCTCTCGCGGTCGATGTCAACGCCAAGCTGTTGCTCGACGATCTTGACAAGGTCAGCAATGAGCTGGGAATATCGATTCGCTTCCGACACGCTTTGTTTCGAAATCGCGCTATGAATATGAAGAGCAATAAAGCCTGTCTCCCCTTCAGGCAGGGAGACTCCGAGCTTTTGTTCAATCGTGCGGGCCACTTCATGGGCAATTTCATATTCCAACGGATACAAGTTTTTCGTCTCAGCCAAAAACGGGTTTTTGACGTCCAATCCTTGCTCAAGCCGCTTTAATGTAAAGGCGATATGGTCCGTCAGCGCCACATGGATGTGCTCGTCGAGCGGTGCGCCCACGCGTTGCTGAATATGTTGAACCACCTCGCTCATGAGGGCGATGAATTCTTCGCTCAATTCCGGAAGCAGCTTTTTGTATTGCTCTTGTTCGCGTTCGTTTTTGAGGACGAAACATTTTTCCACGGCACTTTCCGCAATTTCATCCCCCTTTTTTTTGCCGAAGCCGATCCCCTTGCCGAGCAGGACGACTTCGCCATACTGGGAGTGGAAAGCGATTAAAACGTTGTTATTGAGCGCCTTTTCCACACGGAACGACTGCTCCATCGGGCCCCCTCCTTTCCGTGCCGCCTGTCCGCCGTTCATCCACGTGACTAATTATAAATCGGAAAGCCGTCCTTCTCAATGAAAAAAAGATGGAGGTTTTTTGGATGGGAGGCTGTTCTTCTTTCCATACTATAGAGGGCGATGCCGTGAAGGGGGGATTCGCATGCCATACATTTCCATCAACAGCCGCGTCCGTCTCTATATTATGAAGAAAAAGGGAACGGAACACCGCTATTGTTCATCCATCCCCCTGGGATGGGGCATGTCGTTTTTTGCCGCCAAAAGCCGCTCGCCCGCGATTTTCGCCTCATTTTATACGACATGCGCGGCAACGGGCGAAGCAGTCCGTCGGATGGACCGATTACGGTGCCGCTGCTCGCCGATGACGTCTCGGTGTTGCTTCGCTCCCTCGGCATCGGGCGCGCGATCATTTGCGGCTACTCCAGCGGCGGGTCGGTCGCACTTGATTTCGCCCTTCGCTATCCACAGCATGTGAAGCAACTTATTTTGATTGGCGGATTTCCTGAAGTGTGTACCCCGCTGCTGTGGGGTGAGTTTTGGCTTGGCATTTCCGCCGCCAAACTCAGAGCCATCCCACTGCTCTCCTTGGCGCTCGCCCTCGGGCACGGAACAAACCAGCGCGAGCGGCGGCTGTTGAGGCGGTACGCCCAGATGGCCAACAAGCGGGATTTAGAGGCCGCGTATCGGGCTGGGCTCGTCTACCGCTGCACGGAGCAGCTCTCCTCCCTGCGCCTGCCGGTGCTGCTCATTTACGGAGCGCGCGACCGTTACATTCATTTCTATATCACCATATTTCGCCGCTATGTGCCGCATGCTGGCGTTGTGTTGATCGACCAGGCCCGCCATCAAATTCCGACCAAACATAGCGAGGAGATGAACCTCCCCCACTTACGCCTGTAGGCGTTGAAGTGGGGGTTTCTTGCCTTTTTCTTTCCGGGTGTTTCACGATACACCGGGTTTCCCGTGTATCTCGTGACCAAGCACGGAAACAC
>NZ_PIJG01000112.1:0-2232 GCF_002809955.1 Geobacillus sp. Manikaran-105 | reverse complement strand
GCGGGTGTTGGTCAAGGGCGAATCCGGCCCTCCGCATGCCCCACGATGCTCAATGGGATGATCTGTGTGGAGTTTTCATAGAACTTTTGACGCTACCTAACTATATGATACTATATTTTACTGAATCTATCCTATTTTCAACAAAATATAGTTAAGGCGATTCATCTCCCACTTACTCCGCTTCGCTTCGTCGAAGTGGGAGTCTTCTCGCCTAATTAAGATAAATGTTGTGCAGAGGGGTGGAGCAAAATGGATCATTTCATCGAGCAGATCCAGACACTATCGAAAAGGGTGAACAGATTAAAAAATACTATAGCGACAGAGGAAGCTACGAAAACATCGATCATTATGCCTTTCTTTCAAGTTCTAGGGTACGATATTTTCAATCCGGAAGAGTTTTTACCGGAGTTTACAGCTGACGTGGGAATCAAAAAAGGGGAAAAAGTCGACTACGCCATTATGATCGATGGAAAACCGGTTATTCTCATTGAAGCTAAGGCCGCCAATCAAAAGCTGGATAAACACGATTCGCAGCTGTTTAGATATTTTGGCGCAACCTCAGCTAAGTTCGCTATTTTGACTAATGGCATCTTATACAGATTTTATACCGATCTCGATGAACAAAACAAAATGGATTCAGTGCCATTTTTCGAGTTTAACCTCGCTGAACCGAGAGAAAATCAAATTGTCGAGCTGGCGAAATTCCGAAAAAGCAGTTTCGATGTCGACAGCATTTTCAGCGCCGCATCCGAATTAAAATACCTAAATGAAATTAAACAGTTCCTGAATAATCAGTGGGAAAACCCGTCCGATGAGTTTGTTGCATTCATCATCAGCGATATTTATCCCGGAAAGAAAACTAAAAACGTGATCGAAAAGTTTCAAGGGCTTGTGAAAAAGGCACTGAAACAGTTTCTAAACGACCAAGTCAACGATAAACTTAAGGCTGCCTTAGCCAACAGTGACGAAGAAGAGACCGCCCAAGCGAAAGAAGAGAAAGCGCCAGATGTTCCCGAAGATCCAAAAGAGGAACACAATGAGCCGCAGATAGTCACTACAGAGGAGGAGCTTGAGGGGTATGTATTAGTGCGGCTGCTCCTAAGGGAGATTCTTGATCCCGAACGTATCTATTATCGCGATAACTTGAGCTACTTCAATGTTTTACTGGACAATAACATCCGAAGATGGATTTGCCGTCTCGGACTCAATACAAGCAACAAGTACATTCAGTTCAATGATGAAGGGAGAACAACAGTATATATCGAAACGGTGGCCGATATTGAAAAACATAGGGATAAACTAATAAAAGTAGCACAGAAATTCCTCTAAACATTGGAAATCCTTGCTCCATAACAAAGAAGGAACACCCATGTTTCAAAGGAGCATTCCCGTTAGGAGCTTTTCCGGGGACTTGATCAAAAAAAGCCCTCTTGGTATGTGATATTATCCCTCTAGTGTAGACAGTTGGGAAAATGCCCATACTGTCAGTAAAAACACTGGAGGGATTTGTTTATGTTCGAGACCAAGCAAACACCGAAAGGGAAGACCACTTATTCCGTGGAGTTTAAATGGAGGGCTGTCCAGATGTACATCGAAGAAGGATGGGGATATAAGCGGATATGCCAAGAGTTAGGGATTCCCTGCACGAAAACGATCAGACTTTGGGTAAAACGTTACCATGAACATGGTCGAAAAGGGCTCGAAGAACGGCGCGGGACATCCAAGTCTCCATTCAAGGGAAGGCCTCGAAAAAAAGAGTGCAGTTTAGAGGAAGAGAATCGAAGACTGAAAGCAGAGAATGATTATTTAAAAAAGTTACGAGAGCTGGCAAGGAGGTGAAACCGAAAGAGCGGTTCTCGATCATTCAGGAGTTATCCAACACCTATCCGATTGCCTGGCTATGCCAACTGGCCGGTGTGTCAAGAAGTGGATACTATCGATGGATGAACCAGCAGGGAATCGTCACAGAGAAGCAAAAGGAAAATGAACAAATCAAACAAATGATCCTCGAATGCCATCAAAAGGTCAATGGGATCTATGGATACTAGCGCGTGAAAGCATGGATAAAACGAAATTATGGGAAGACCGTGAATCATAAGCGAGTGTACCGACTGATGAAAGAGTTGGGGGTTCAGGCCAAAATCCGTCGAAAAAAGCCGAAGTATAAAGCGGGAAAGGAGAATATCGTAGCGTCGAACGTGTTAAACCGTGATTTTGCGGCCACTGCAGCCA
>NZ_PIJG01000111.1:0-2892 GCF_002809955.1 Geobacillus sp. Manikaran-105 | reverse complement strand
TAGGTTAAGCTAGAAAGGGCGCACGGTGGATGCCTTGGCACTAGGAGCCGATGAAGGACGGGGCAAACGCCGAAACGCTCCGGGGAGCTGTAAGCAAGCGTYGATCCGGAGATGTCCGAATGGGGGAACCCACTGTCCGTAATGGGGCAGTATCCATGCCTGAATCCATAGGGCATGGAGGGCACACCCGGGGAACTGAAACATCTTAGTACCCGGAGGAGAAGAAAGCAAACGCGATTCCCYRAGTAGCGGCGAGCGAAACGGGAACAGCCCAAACCAAGAGGCGTGCCTCTTGGGGTTGTAGGACCGCTCATTGTGGGAGTGAGAAAGGAACGGGGTAGACGAACCGGTCTGGAACGGCCGGCCAGAGAAGGTGACAGCCCTGTAGTCGAAACTTCGTTCCCTCCCGAGCGGATCCTGAGTACGGCGGGACACGGGAAATCCCGTCGGAAGCAGGGAGGACCATCTCCCAAGGCTAAATACTCCCTAGTGACCGATAGTGCACCAGTACCGTGAGGGAAAGGTGAAAAGCACCCCGGAAGGGGAGTGAAAGAGAACCTGAAACCGTGTGCCTACAAGTAGTCAGAGCGCGTTCATGCGTGATGGCGTGCCTTTTGTAGAATGAACCGGCGAGTGACGATGGCGTGCGAGGTTAAGCCGAAGAGGCGGAGCCGCAGCGAAAGCGAGTCTGAACAGGGCGAAAAGTACGTCGTCGTCGACCCGAAACCAGGTGATCTACCCATGTCCAGGGTGAAGGCCGGGTAACACCGGCTGGAGGCCCGAACCCACGCACGTTGAAAAGTGCGGGGATGAGGTGTGGGTAGGGGTGAAATGCCAATCGAACTTGGAGATAGCTGGTTCTCCCCGAAATAGCTTTAGGGCTAGCCTCGGGATGGAGAGTGTTGGAGGTAGAGCACTGATTGGGCTAGGGGCCCTCATCGGGTTACCGAACCCAGTCAAACTCCGAATGCCAACGACTTATGCCCGGGAGTCAGACTGCGAGTGATAAGATCCGTGGTCGAGAGGGAAACAGCCCAGATCGCCAGCTAAGGCCCCAAAGTGCACGTTCAGTGGAAAAGGATGTGGAGTTGCAAAGACAACCAGGATGTTGGCTTAGAAGCAGCCACCATTTAAAGAGTGCGTAATAGCTCACTGGTCGAGTGACTCTGCGCCGAAAATGTACCGGGGCTAAACGTGCCGCCGAAGCTGCGGGATGACCGTTGGTCATCGGTAGGGGAGCGTTCTAAGGGCGTTGAAGCCAGACCGGAAGGACTGGTGGAGCGCTTAGAAGTGAGAATGCCGGTATGAGTAGCGAAAACAGAGGTGAGAATCCTCTGCGCCGAAAGCCTAAGGGTTCCTGAGGAAGGTTCGTCCGCTCAGGGTTAGTCGGGACCTAAGCCGAGGCCGAAAGGCGTAGGTGATGGACAACAGGTTGAGATTCCTGTACCACCTCCTTCCCGTTTGAGCGATGGGGGGACGCAGGAGGATAGGGCGAGCAGGCGGCTGGAAGAGCCTGTCCAAGCCGCAAGGCTGATCCGTAGGCAAATCCGCGGATTGTAAGGCCAAGCGGTGATGGCGACGGAGTCATCCGGAAGTCCCCGATTTCACACTGCCAAGAAAAGCCTCTAGCGAGGGAAGAGGTGCCCGTACCGCAAACCGACACAGGTAGGCGAGGAGAGAATCCTAAGGCGCGCGGGAGAACTCTCGTTAAGGAACTCGGCAAAATGACCCCGTAACTTCGGGAGAAGGGGTGCTCGTTTGGGTGAAGAGCCCGAACGAGCCGCAGTGAAAAGGCCCAAGCGACTGTTTATCAAAAACACAGGTCTCTGCGAAGCCGAAAGGCGACGTATAGGGGCTGACACCTGCCCGGTGCTGGAAGGTTAAGGGGAGCGCTTAGCGGAAGCGAAGGTGCGAACCGAAGCCCCAGTAAACGGCGGCCGTAACTATAACGGTCCTAAGGTAGCGAAATTCCTTGTCGGGTAAGTTCCGACCCGCACGAAAGGTGTAACGACTTGGGCGCTGTCTCAACGAGAGACCCGGTGAAATTATACTACCTGTGAAGATGCAGGTTACCCGCGACAGGACGGAAAGACCCCGTGGAGCTTTACTGCAGCCTGATATGGAATTTTGGTATCGCTTGTACAGGATAGGTGGGAGCCTGGGAAGCCGGAGCGCCAGCTTCGGTGGAGGCGGCGGTGGGATACCACCGGGGTGGGAGACAGTGTCAGGCGGGCAGTTTGACTGGGGCGGTCGCCTCCCAAAAGGTAACGGAGGCGCCCAAAGGTTCCCTCAGAATGGTTGGAAATCATTCGGAGAGTGCAAAGGCACAAGGGAGCTTGACTGCGAGACGGACAGGTCGAGCAGGGACGAAAGTCGGGCTTAGTGATCCGGTGGTTCCGCATGGAAGGGCCATCGCTCAACGGATAAAAGCTACCCCGGGGATAACAGGCTGATCTCCCCCAAGAGTCCACATCGACGGGGAGGTTTGGCACCTCGATGTCGGCTCATCGCATCCTGGGGCTGTAGTCGGTCCCAAGGGTTGGGCTGTTCGCCCATTAAAGCGGTACGCGAGCTGGGTTCAGAACGTCGTGAGACAGTTCGGTCCCTATCCGTCGCGGGCGCAGGAAATTTGAGAGGAGCTGTCCTTAGTACGAGAGGACCGGGATGGACGCACCGCTGGTGTACCAGTTGTCCCGCCAGGGGCACCGCTGGGTAGCTATGTGCGGACGGGATAAGCGCTGAAAGCATCTAAGCGTGAAGCCCCCCTCAAGATGAGATTTCCCACCGCGTCAGGCGGGTAAGATCCCTCGAAGATGACGAGGTCGATAGGTCCGAGGTGGAAGCGTGGCGACACGTGGAGCTGACGGATACTAATCGATCGAGGGCTTAACC